>JAXEJY010000196.1:0-5877 GCA_034101315.1 Pyramidobacter sp. | reverse complement strand
ATCCGCGCACGATACACATTGTCGATGAAGAGATTTCCCGTCTTGAGGACGAGCACGGCATTCCGCAGGGCCGCACAAAACTGTTCTGCATCCTTGAGACAGCTCACGGCGTCTGGAACGCTTATGACGTCGCAAAAGCCTCGCCGCGCGTCACTGCCATTCTTCCGGGCGGCGAGGACCTTGTCGCAGACCTCAGGACTAGCCGTTCTGCCGACGGAGCAGAGCTTGAGTGGACGCGCAAGATGATCGTCATCGCCGCGCGCGCCGCGGGAGTTGACGCCATTGATACTGTGTATCCGCGCGTGTCAGACGATGAAGGACTGCGCCGCGAAGCGCAGCTGTCAAAACAGCTAGGCTATGACGGAAAGAGCGTCATTCACCCAAATCAAATTCCCGTCATTCACGAAGTGTTCACGCCGACAGAAGCCGAAGTGGAGCGCGCGCTCCGCATCGTCGCTGCCGCGAAAGAGGCCGCAGAGCGTGGGCTTGGCGCCGTGTCCGTTGACGGACGCATGGTTGACGTGCCCGTCGTGAAGCGCGCTGAATACATCCTTGTCAAAGCTGGCTTGAAGGGGGAGGCGGAGTAGAATGACTCTGAACGTACTTGGACGCGAAATACCTGATTATATCGAGGGCTACGGCGCTGTCAAAACGTATCAGGGGGCTTTTGCCCGCAAACCTGAAGGCAGAAGCGCCGGAGCGCGGCTGCGCTGCGCAGAACCCGGGCAAACGACCAAACTTCTGCCCGACATCAAAGCCGCCATCGCCGCGTCGGGGCTGAAGAGCGGCATGACTGTCTCATTTCATCATCATCTCAGAAACGGCGACTTTGTCGTCAATCAGGTCATCGACGCGTGCGCTGAAATGGGAATTCGCGATTTGACGATTTTTCCGACAGCGCTGTTCGGCGTTCACTCTCATCTGACAGAGCACATCAAATCCGGCGTCATCGGCAGAATTATGGGGTCGGTCAACGGTCCGATCGGCAGGCTTGTCTCCGAGGGCGGCATGGGCGCTCCCGTCGTTCTCAGAAGCCACGGCGGACGCCCGCGCGCCGTCATGGCTGGCGACGTGCGCATTGACGTGGCGTTTGTCGCCGCGCCGGCAGCCGACCGCTTCGGCAACATGAACGGCGTGCAGGGAAAATCGGCGTGCGGGTCGATGGGATACGCGTTCACCGACTGCCAGTATGCCGACTGCGTTGTCGCCATCACCGACAATCTTGTGCCCTACCCCGCTGCGCCCGTGTCCCTGTGTCAGACGTGCGCCGATTTCGTCGTCGAAGTTTCCAGCATCGGCGATCCGGCGGGCATCGTCTCCGGAACGACGAAGGTGACGCGCGATCCTCTGCGCCTGCTCATCGCGAAGTACGCGTCGCGCCTCATCGAGGCAAGTCCGTATTTCAAGGACGGAATTTCGTTCCAGACGGGCGCTTCGGGCATTGCGCTTGCTGTGACAGCGTTCATGAAAGACGCCATGACCAAGCGCCGTGTCACAGGAAGTTTCGGACTCGGCGGCATCACTGGATATTTTGTCGAGCTTCTGCGCAGCGGGCTCGTCGAAAAACTTCTCGACGTACAGTCATTCGATCTCGAAGCCGTCAAATCAATCGCTCAAAATCAAAATCACGTGGAAATTTCAGCGGACTGGTACGCCAATCCCTGGAACAGCGGCGCGGCGGTCAACATGCTTGACGTCGTGATCCTCGGCGCGACAGAAGTTGACCGCAATTTCAACGTCAACGTCAACACCGAGGCCGACGGCGCTCTGCTTCACGGCATTGGCGGGCATCAGGACACGGCGGCGGGGGCAAAGCTGACGATCATCGCCCAGCCGCTACTGCGCGGACGGATTCCCTGCGTCACAGACCGCGTTTTCAGCGTCACAACTCCTGGCGAAGTGGTTGACGCTGTTGTCACTGAGTATGGTGTCACGATCAACCCGCGCCGCTCTGACCTGATTGACGCCTGCTGCGAGGTAAAAGGGGTTCCTCTTGTTCCGATGGATGAGCTTGCCGACCGCGCTGCCGCAATGACTGGCGCGATGGATCCAGTCGAGACGGAGGAGAGAATCGTCGGCGTCATTGAGTGGCGCGACGGAACGGTTATTGACGTTGTCCGCCAGCTGAAGAAGAAAAACTGATCTGTGGTGTCTCTGCACGGATAAAAAAAGCCTCTTTTCGTGCGCTGGCTTGCAATTTGAGAAGCCCGCTGCGCGAAAAGAGGCTTTGTCTGTTTTGCGCAGCGCAGGGAACAGATATTTGAAGAGGTCATGTTATGGTGTATAATTTTTAGCGGCACAACGGCGCAGGGAGGTGCTGTGATGAAGTCTGAAAAGAAGGACACAAAACTGTCCGTCCGCGCTTTTTTGGCGGCGTTCGCGGCGGGGCTTGCTGTGCTGGCAGCCGTTTCGTGGTATGTTATCTCTCTTTTTGCGCAGCAGATAGAATTTCAGCGTCAGGAAGAGCGCCGTCTTTTGCTGAACGTCTATGACGGCATGGAGAGCGAGCTGTCAGAGCGCTACTACACCATGTCGGAAGAACTGAAGTTTTTGGGAAGCTCGCCTGACCTCCTGAGCTACATTGCTCAGCCGAGCGCGCAGCGGCTGAATGATTTGGAATACAACTGGCGGCGCTTTCTCCAGCGCAGCGGGCTGTTCTCTCATGTACGTCTTGTCGGTGCTGACGGCGCGGAGCGGCTTCATTTGAAATACGATGAGGAATCGCGCACGGCTTCTGTTGTGCCGAATACCCGCCCAAAAGCGGTCACGCTCTGCCGTCAGATTGAGAGGACTTCAGAGCTGGAGCCGAAGCAGATCTACATTTTTAAGATTCAGCCGTACTCGTTCGAAGATGATTTTTCGCCCGTAATTCGTTTGGGCATGCCTCTTTTCAGTCCTGACGGACAGCGTTTCGGCGTGATGATGCTGACATACCGAGCCAGAGCGATTATCGACAGTTTTCGCCGGATCGACCGGAGCACAGGAAGCGCCCTTGCTGTTCTCAATGGCGACGGTCTGTGGCTGTACAATCAGGGAGAGCCTGAAAAGACGTGGCGGAATCAGGATGAAAAAGGACTTGTTCTGGCACAGGACATTTCTGCGCAGCAGTGGCTGCAGGTCAAAAGTCTCCGCTTCGGCGAGTACTACGACGAGTCAGGACTGCATTATCACTTCAGGAGTTTTCTCCCTTTGCCGTACGTTGATTACAGCGGCAATCAGGATTCATGCATCATTTTCATGAGCACGTATTCGCCGCAGCAGTACGGCTATTTTGCGCCGACGCCCCGCGAAAGCTCTATGCTGTTCTGCTGGCAGGAGTACTGGTATGTTCTGGTTTTTCTGCTGGGGCTGAATTTCGTTCAGGCGTTCGTGTCGGCGCGGTACTGGAGACGGCGTGCGCGCTTTAAACGGCTTCAGAATCAGTATCTGCTGTGCGAGATGACCGGACAGCTTGCCATGAAAGCGGGCTGCCCCCCGCAGTATTCTCCCGACGGACGCGCAGCGTGTTTTCGTGAGCTGGTCAGTTTGATTGCGTCAAACATGGCTCAGCCTTTGGAACACCGCGAAATGGTTGTGGAGTTCGCGCCGCTGTGTTTCCTAGGGAAACTGGCGCTTCCGCCCGGGCTGTGCGCGCGCAGTCCGGCGGATATGACGCCTGATGAGAAAAAACTGTATCGGCGCCACGCTGACTTCGGCTGCGCGATGATCGACAATTCAGACCTTGCGGAGCCGGAGCGCACGATTGCGCGCCGCATGACAGCGGAAAGCTGTGAAGACTGGGACGGCAGAGGCTACCCGCAGGGCTTGAGCGGATCCAATATCTCCCCAGAAGGGCGCCTGTGCCGCATTGCGCGGTTTTATGACGCTCTGCGCCTGATGGGAATGACCCACAGCGAGGCTCGCCGCAGAATTATGAGCGAGGGCGGACGGGCGCTTGATCCGCAGATGGTCAATGCGTTCATGGCGTCAGATCCTCTCATTCAAAAGCTGTACGGAGAAAGTGAACAGGAAAAAGCCCTGGAAGAAAAAACATCAGAGTCCTAAGCTTTCTTCTTGAGCTGTCTGGACTATTTTATCGAAAGGTGATGGTTTGAATGGTAATTCTGAACAGAATCAGTCTTGATCCGAATGACTTGAAGTGCAGCCGCCGCCGCTTTTTCTGGCTTGGCGTCCTGATGATCCTCATCGGGGCGATCTCCCTTTTCATGCCGTTTCTGATGTCGTTCGCCGTCGAGACGCTCCTCGGCGTTTCCATTTTGATATCGGGCTTCGCGCGGCTGTGGAGCGCGTTCGGGGAGCGGTCATGGCAGCAAGCGCTTCTTGCCGCTGTCGGCGTTCTCGGCGGCTGCGCTCTTTTGGCGCGTCCCTTTATCGGCATGATTGCGCTTGGCACGATGCTCGGCGTTTTCTTCCTGATCACAGGCGCCGCAAAGTGCGCCGAGTATTTCCGGGTCCGCGATATCGGCGGCTCGTTCTGGGTTTTTGTCAGCGGAGCTGTTGACGTGTTTTTGGCGTTTGCCGTCATGAAAAACGTCCTGAGCGCGGCAAGCGCTCCCGGCATTATGCTCGGAATCAACATGCTCAGCACAGGCGTCACGATGATTTGCCTGTCGCGCGGCTGCGCCAGAATGGCGTCAATCATGTCGGGACAGAACTGATCCATTTTTGTCTCAGCAGAACAAAGCGGTTCATGCCTGTTTGGATAAAAGGCATGAACCGCTTGTGCGTAAAGAGGGGATCGGTTTATAGATATTTTGACGCTTTGGGCGTCTGAGGACGGGGCATGAGAATGCTGCGCGCCGTCTTGATGAAACGGTCTGTTTCAGCCTCTTTTTTGAGCGCAAGGGTAAAATATGACCCGTCAATGCACGGCTGAATCATGATTCCCTGAGCCAGAAGCGCTTGAGCGAACTGCTCTGTCGTCATGTCGCTCCGTTCAAGGCGGCACAGCACCCAGTTGGCGTCGCACGGAAACGTCTTCAGCCCTGAAATTCGGCGCAGACGCCCGACAAATTTCGGCATCATCTCGATGATAAAGTCGGCTGTCTGCGTTCGAAACGGCATCAGGACTTCGAGGGCTTCTTTGAGGCTCTGAGTCAGACCGCAGAGAGCCGGCGGAGTTTGAACGGCGCGCGCCTCAGAAATCCATCCGGAGCCTCCGACGGCGTAGCACAGAGGAAGCTGATTGATCGCAAAGTAGTTCGTGAACGACCGCAGAATGGCAGCGCGTCCTTCTCGGCGCACCGCAGACCACAGTGAGTTGACGACGCTGCCGTAGGTGAAGTCCACAGCGCTCTCGTCGAGCAGGAGCGTTCCGCCGGCGGAAATCCAGTCGTCAATTTCTGAAATCAGGGCATTAGGAGGCAGAAGCGCGGACGACGGAAATGCCGGGTTGCCCATCAGAAGCAGGTCGCAGCCTTCCAGCGCTGTGCGCAGTTCGCCCTCGGCGAAACGGAATGAGCGGATGTGGGAAAGTTTCAGCTTTTTGATGTCGATTTTGGCAGCAAGAAGCGCCCGTTCATAAAACTCCGGACACGGAACGGGCAGAAGCGCGCGCCGTGCGCCGCTTGTCCGCACAAGCAGGGCGCACAGCTCTTCTTCGTTGTCGCACACGGCGATTTGGGTAAGCGACGCGCCATGGCGCCGAGCGATAAGACTTCGGATATCCGTGCAGTTTCTATCGGCTCTGCCGTCTAAGCCGCAAAGCACTGCGTCCGTCAGGACAGATCTGATTTTTTCCGGCATGCCGACAGGATTGCTTCTGACGCTGAAATCCAGAATATCATTCATTCTGTCAAAAAATCTCCTTCATGCGTGGTAAAATTGTACAGGCTAAGTATACACGAAAATGTCAAATATGTCAGAAAATAATTTGAT
>JAXEJY010000195.1:0-4704 GCA_034101315.1 Pyramidobacter sp. | reverse complement strand
GCATGGCGTCCTATGACAAGTTCATCCTGAAAGTCAGCGGTGTTGGATGCCACGGCTCCACTCCGGAGAAGGGCGTTGACCCCATCGTCACGGCTGCCAACATTGTTCTTGCTCTTGAAGAAGTCGTCGCCCGCGAGATCTCCTCAACGCGTCCTGCCGTTCTGACGATTGGTCAGATTCACGCCGGATTCGCTTTCAACGTCATTCCCAACGAAGTCGTCATCGAGGGCACGACCCGCGCTCTTGAAGAAGAAGTCCGTCAGTACCTTGCCCGCCGTATCGGCGAAGTTGCCAGCGGAATCGCCGCCAGCTACCGTGCTAAGTGCGAGCTTGAGATGGTCTGGGGCGCCGCTCCTGTCGTCAACGACAACGAAATGGCAGCTCTTGCAGCCAAATCAGCCGAAAAAGTCGTCGGCGCAGACTGCATGATCACGTCGCGCCCCGCTCCCAACATGGCAGGCGAGGACTTTGCCTACTTCCTTATGCAGCGCCCCGGCGCCTACATGTTCCTGTCCTCGGCAAACCACGACAAGTGCACGGACATCCCCCATCACAACCCGCGCTTCAACGTTGACGAGGACGTCCTGTGGAAGGGCTCTGCCGTTTTCGTCTCCATCGTCGAAGATTACCTTGGCAAGTAGCCTGGAGCCGTCATGGAATCCCGCGGCATGATGTATGTCGCGCTCTACTTCATCGTTCTCGTTGCGCTGTACTACGTCTGCATGGTCATTCCCGGACGCCGGCGCAAGAGAGAGCACGAGCTGATGCAGTCGTCCGTTCAAAAGGGCGACCAAATCGTCACAGTCGGCGGAATCTCGGAACAGTTGTCGAAGCCGATTCTGAGGTTCTGACGCTTGAAGTGAGCGCTGAAAAAGACAAAATTCAAATTCTCAGAGCGGCTGTTCAGCTGATCAGGAATAAAGCCTCGTAAAGCCGTAGTCTTCCGGAGGCGCACTGCCCTGCGCCGCCGAGGAGAAAACTCTGCTCTGAATATGCATAAGGCGGCGAAAAACGCTCCGCGGCATCGCGCGGAAGTTTTTCGCCGCCTTGTGTATTGACGTAAAATGTTTTCTTAAAAGAGCGTAAAGCTACCTCTGAAGCGATCGAAAAACGCTGATTCCGGCTGCAGGCAGAACGTCCCAGATAACCTCCTGACGCGGCGCAAGTTTTTTGAGCGATTCAAGCGACAGCGTCCAGATTTCCATCGGATTGGCAGGCGCGATGAGAACGCTGCCCAGTTCGCGCAGGCGCTGCGCTTCGTCCTCAGCCTCTTTCTGCGTTGCGGCAAAGAATATCAGCCAGTTGACGCTGCCCTGCTCGTGACTGTCAGAGTCGAGGAATCCGGGGATGCGCAGATGGCGTAGTTCTGCCAGCCACAGGTGATAGCGCCCTATGATGCCAAGCTGATCGTTCACGTTATTTGCCGCCGAAAAGGCAAATCGATCGGCGTTAATGAGCCGCATGGGGTCGCCCGGATGTCCGCGGAAGTCGAGGTAGTTCTCAAAGTCGTAGTCGCACAGCAAAAGCATATCGATGCCAAGCGGCGCGGCTGGCAGTTTGTTCCACGCCTCAAGCGCGGCAGCGTCGGGCAGTTCGGGGCGCCGTTCGTCGATTGAAACAAGCGGATGAGTCTCGGTCATGGCGCAGTAGTCGGAGTGTGCGGTGTAGTTCCAGCGGAGCGTTCCGCCGCTAAGACTGAAGAGGTCGTTTCCGCCAAGCGCCGGACGCACGTCAATCTGCGGTCGGAAGAAGTAGCGCTTAATGCCCCAGCGCTGAAGATTGCAGCGCTCCATCTCCAGCCACAGATCAGTGGTCATCAGCTTTTGGGCGCTGTATTCAGCGCTCTCTGCAGGGCGCTCGCTGAGGTACATCTCGGCGGCGGCCCGTTCAAATTCTGCTTGTCCGGCGTCCGTCAGCGCGTACACGCCGCCGCACTCGCGCAGCAGTCCGGCGTCTGCCAGGGAAGAAAGTCCTTCAGTCTCCTCTCCGGCGCGTTCGAGAAGCTCAGCAGTCCAGCAGGGGTGTTCCGAGGAAAAGCGGGTGAGCAGTGTTTCGTACATTCTGGTGCACTCCTTTCTGAGATGAACGGCGCAGAAACTCAGTCCGTTTCAAGCCGAATGAGCCGTTTTAGGTCTGGCACGACGCTGAACAGCGTGACCGTCAGAGCAGCGCTGTCTGAGACAGGGCCTGTCAGCAGGACGCCGTCGAGCCCGAAGCGCAGGGGAAGCAGAAGCATGAGCGGGATAAAGAACAGCATTCTCTGAGTCAGCGTCAGGACAATCGCCCGCAGAGGACGGCCTGTTCCCTGAAAATATCCGGTCGTGATGACCTGAACGCCGGCAGTAAAGCACATGAACAGAAAAACTCTGAACGTCTTCACCGCGTATTCCATGTACAGAGGATTTTCCTTGCCGAATAGGCTGACGATGTGGGCGGGAAACGTCTGAAACATAAAAAACGCGCCGGCGGCGCAGCAGGTTGCCGCCGCAAGAGCCGTTTTGTACGTCTGGACGACGCGTCGGAAGTTCTGCGCGCCGTAGTTGAATCCCATGATGGGCTGAGCGCCGATGCTGATTCCGATGACGAGCGACATGAGAATCTGATTGACTTTCATGACGATGCCCATGACAGCCAGGGGAATATCCGCGCCGTAAACTGAAAGGGCGCCGTAGTGAACGACCGAGTTGTTGACAGTTATCTGCACAAGGACGAGCGTCAGGTGGTTTAAAAGGCTCGACGCGCCGAGCGTCAGAACCCGGCGGACGACGCTGAGCTTCAGCGCCATGCACGACAGCGTGAAATGAATGCACTGAAACCGCGGAAGATAGGCTATTGTCAGCGCAAAGACGAGCGCCTGACTGATAACCGTCGCCCATGCCGCGCCCGCGACGCCCATGTTGAGCCCCCATGGAAAGATGAAAATCGGATCGAGAACCGTGTTCAGCAGCGCTCCCGCGACAGAAATCCACATGACATAGCGCGCCGAGCCGTCAGCGCGGATGACGTTGGAGAGCCCAAGCCCCACGAGGACCATTGGCGTGCCCAAAAGCGTGATACGCGTGTACTCCAGAGCGTAGGGAAGAACAGTGTCCGTCGCCCCGAAAGCGCGCAGAAGTGGCTCAAGAAAAGTCATGCAGCCGATGAGCAGGACTGCGCCTGTGATGATTTGCAGCGTCAGAGAGTTGCCGACGCACTGCGCTGCCAGTTCCTTTCGCCTTTCGCCGAGCCTCAGGCTGAAATTAGCGGAGCAGCCGACGCCCAGAAGCAGTCCGAGCGCCATGGTGACAGAGACAAGAGGAAAACTGACATTTGTCGCCGCGTTTCCCAAAAAGCCGACGCCCTGACCGATAAAGACCTGATCGACAATGTTGTACAGCGAGTTGACGAGCAAAGACACGACAGCCGGTACAGCGTACTGCGCAACAAGACTTCCGACAGGCGCTTGAGCAAACTGGCGTTCCGCCTCAGAGCGCGCTGCATGTTCTCTACGACTCACAAAAACTTCCTCCTTACAAATACATAAAAACACGTTGAACAAATTGCATGGATTGCTTATTATATCATCAGCTCAGCCTCTTTCCGGCGGCAGTTCTGTATTTTTCTATACGATTTTATCCGTCGGCGGTTTAATTTTTTGCGCCGGTACGTTAAAATGAAAAAATTATAATTGTGCGATTTTTTTGAAAGTGAGGCTGGAAATATGGAGCTGCACCCACTTCTGCAGGCGCTGCTGCCTTTGATCAAAGGGCTTTCAGAAATGCTGGGGCCGGATTATGAAGTAGTGCTTCACGATTTAAGCGATCCTGGCAGCTCAATTGTCGCGATTGAAAACGGACACATCAGCGGCAGAGCGATTGGCGCGCCGCTTGCAGAGTACGCCGTGGAGATGCTCGAACGCGCGCGAGCGGAAAAAGACAGAAACTACGTGTGCAATTTTCTGTCGCGCACGTCTGACGGAAAGCCAATCCGCTCAAGCACGTTCTACCTTCGCGACGAGAGCGGCAAAATTGTCGGCTACCTGTGCATCAACTATGATATGACGCGCGCTGAAATCGTCAAGCAGCTGGCAAAATCATTGACGCGCATCGCCGGAGGCGCTCAGGGAATTCCCACAGGCGGCGTGCCGCTGTGCGCGGACATGCTGGAGGAAAATCTTCGCCATATTCGAAACCGTGCCCGCAAGCCCCTTCATCTGTGCACGAAAGCAGAAAATCTTGAGCTGATCCGCACGCTTGACGACGAGGGGTTTTTCATGCTCAAAGGCGCTGTGGAGAGCTACGCAAAAGAGGCAGGGAAAACGAAATATACGATTTACTCTTATCTGCGCAGCGTGCGGAGTCCAAAGAACAAAAACAGCACACAATCCGCCCGTTGAGCTTTTTTTCTCTGATATTCATATTTATGTCGCAATAATCGTTCACAAAGAATACAGAATGAGGAAATGTTTTTTTTGCCGTATTTTATGCGAGAAATAAAGGGCGTTCGTCTCTGTTTTATCGTATAATGTATACGTAAAAAAAATGATGCACAGGCGGTGAACTGAACATGGAGTGCCCGAAATGCGGATCTTCGGACGTCAAGGACATTTACTACGGTTTCCTGCCGTTTGAGCTGGCGCGGCGGGCAGCTGAGGGAGAGATCGTCTACGGCGGATTTGTGCTGCCCGACGACGCGCCCTCGCATGTGTGCGCTCACTGCGGGCTG
>JAXEJY010000194.1:0-3620 GCA_034101315.1 Pyramidobacter sp. | reverse complement strand
ATCTCGACCTCGTCATCGACGCGACAAGCTATCCCTTGGAGCGCATCGGCGAGCGCACGAAGAGAATCCGTCCCGTCGGTCTGGGGCTGATGGGATTGGCAGACGCGGCAATTCTGTGCGGCGATGTCTATGGTTCGGCGAATTTCAACCGCGCGTGCGAGCGTCTCGGCGGCATGATGGCGTCGGCGGCCCTGATGGCGACTGCTGACATTGTGAGCGACCTCGGCAAAGAGCCGTTTGCCGAGAGCTGGGCTGTCGCGAAACTGTTTGAAGAAGAGCACCGATCGCACGGCGGCGAGCTGTTTGCCAGACAGTGGATTGAGGAGATGACGCTCGACTCGTACAGAGATTTTGTGTCGCAGATGAGATCCCGCCGCCGTGTGCCCTACACGCTGCTGAACACGCTGGAATCCCTTCCCGATCTCCTCGGCGCGGACGCGCTGCCGAGGCTGAAAAGAATCATGACGGCGCTGCTCGACGGAACGCTGCGCAACAGCCGCCGGCTTTCCATCGCGCCGACCGGCTCAATCTCGATGATCTTCGACAGCTCTGCCGGCATAGAGCCCAATTTCGCGTGGAACTGGAGCCGCAAGGTTATGCGTTCTGACGGCGACGGCTGGGAGACGCGCGAGTATTTCCATCCGCTTGTCACGAAAGAGGGAATGGACGAGCTTCACGCCGGAATGAAAATTTCAGATCCGCGCTACGTGACGGCGTATGACATCTCAACCGACGAGCACGTCGGCGTGACGGGAATCTTTGCGCGCTATGTCGACTCAGGAATCAGCAAGACAGTCAACCTGCCCAACTCGGCGACGGTGGACGACGTGCGCCGCGTCTACGAGACGTGCTACGACATGGGCTGCAAGGGAATCACCATCTATCGCGACGGTTCGCGTAACGATCAGCCGATTGAGGCGGTGAAGAAAGAGAAAGAAAAGGTGAAAAACGCCCTGGCGACTGTGGCAAAAGCCGAAGCTGAGGAGAAAACTCAGGCAGAAGAAGCGCATGCCGAAGTAAAAGCGCCCTCCGCTGCCGCCCTTCCGGCGTCTGAGCCTCCGTCGTACAGCAGCAAAGTGCGCCAGCGCTCAACGCCCATCGTCTATGGCAAGACCATCAAGGACAAAACGCCGTGGGGCAGTCTGTGGGTGACGCTGAACTACGACGGCAACGCCCCGTTCGAGGTGTTTGCGTCGCTGGGCAAGAGCGGCTCTGAGCTGAGGGCGATGACCGAGGCCATTTCGCGCGTCGTGTCAATCGGTCTGAGATCCGGCGGTCACTTGGAGGACTTCATCGGCACGCTGCGCGGCATCTCGGGTAAAGAGTACTGGATGTTCGACTGCGACGAATCTGAAATTGTCCGCTCAATTCCCGATGCCGTGGCGCTCCTGCTTCAGAAGCTCATCGAGCCGGAGCAGATTCAGAGCGGACGCTCAAGAAGTGATAAAATATGTCCTGAGTGCGGCGCCCCCATGGAAATGGTAGCCGGCTGCGCGTACTGTTTCAGCTGCGGATATTCTCCGTGCAAGTAGCTCTGTTCTAAGGACCGGCGGCGACTCAGAGCCGCGCAGATAAAAAAATCAGGAGGAAATAAAGATGGCTGTTTTTCACGTTTCAGATATGAACTGCGGACACTGCGCCAAGCGCATCACCGAAGCCCTTGAAAGAGCCGGCTACACAGGCTTTACTGTTGACCTTGCGTCGAAGACGGTCACCGTCGACGCTCCTGCTGACGCGGTTGTCGCCCTTCTCGACGACGCCGGGTACACCGCGTCCGTCAAGTAAACTCGTTTTTTTAGCACAGGCAGTTTTTTCGATTCAGAAAGGACTGTCTGTGCTTTTTTGTCGTTATTTTACCTGTTTGAGCAAAGGAGACTTTGTTATGACTGCATTACGCCCTGTTGAACACGCTGATTTGACCAATTTTCAATTTCTCGCCCGCCCGGCGTTTTCTCCCGACGGAACGGCAATCGCCTACGCCGTCAGCCGAGCCAATCTCGAAAAAGACGGCTACGACACAAACCTGTGGCTGTATGACCTGAAAAACTCGTCGAACGTCCAGCTGACGTTCTCCGGTGCTGAAAAGGCGTTTCGGTGGAGTGCCGACGGTCAGTCGCTGCTGTTCGTCTCCGCGCGCAACGAAAAAGAGGAGAATAAAGGCAAAACTTCAGAGATTTTCCGCCTGCCTGTGCGCGGCGGCGAGGCGGAATCGCTGGGAGTTGTACCTCAGCCCGTCTGCGGTTTGTGGGAGCTTGAGGGCGGCTGTTTCCTCGTTTTGGCGCACTATACGCCCGAATTTTCGAATCCTGAAAACGCTCGTTACCAGGTGTTCACTCAGATTCCTTTCACGACGAACGGCGAAGGCTTCACAGGACAGCGGCGCACGGCGCTGGCGCTGTGGAATCCCGCGACAGGCGAGCTGAAGCGCCTGAGCGGCGAACACATGGACGTCGAGCGCTGCGAGCTGTCCGAGGACAGAAAAAAAGTCCTGTTTGTCGCATTGGATTACACCGATGTCATGCCCATGCACAATCACGTGTGGGAGATGAACCTTTCAGACGGCAGCATGGTCTGCCTGTCCGAGGGGCTTGAGTACAGCTTCAAAGAAGCTCATTGGACGGGCAGCTCCGTCATTGTTGCGGCATCTGACCGCAAAACCTACGGGATCAACGAAAACCCAAAGCTCTTCACGCTGGAGCGCGGCGCGATGAAATGTCTGACGCCCGATCTTGACAGCGACATGCACAACGCCCTTGTGTGCGACAGCCGCTTCGGACTCGCGTCTCAAGTGTTCGAAGTCGATAGCGGCTGCACGTATTATCTCTCTACCGACGGATATGTCTGCCGCCTGCACCGCATTGGCGCCGGCAGTGACGACACAGTTGTCTCGCCGTCGCTGGCGTCGGTCGACAACTTTGACTGCGCGGGCGGAAAAGTTGCCGCCGTCGGCTTTAAAGGACTGGAGTTGCAAGAGCTGTACCTCATTGAAGACGGCAAAGAAATTCAGCTGACGCACATGAACGACGGCTTCATGTCGGGACTTGATCTGGTTCAGCCTCAGCATTTCCAGTTTGACAACGGCGAAGGACTCATGCTCGACGGCTGGTATATGAAACCCCTTCACGCGCAGGAAGGACGCCGCTATCCGACGATTTTCCACATTCACGGCGGTCCCAAGGGAGCGTTCGGCGGTCATTATTTTCACGAAATGCAGTGCTGGGCAGCCCGCGGCTTTGCCGTCATCTACACCAACCCCAGAGGCAGCGACGGACGCGGAAACGAGTTCGCCGATATCCGCGAGTATTACGGCATAAAGGACTACAGCGACTTTACGGCGTTCATCGACTGGTGCTGCGCCAACCTCAGCTTCATTGATCCAGAGAACATGGGCGTGACCGGCGGATCGTACGGAGGCTACATGACAAACTGGATCGTGACGCACACCGACCGCTTCAAAGCAGCCGTCACCCAGCGCAGTATCTGCAACTGGATTTCGATGACGGGCTGCAGCGACATCGGATATTATTTCGACGAGAACGAGACCGGCGGCGCGCCGTGGGGAAGCGTTGAAAAAGCGTGGAACGCCTCGCCGCTCAAGTACATCACCAACGCCAAGACGC
>JAXEJY010000193.1:0-5795 GCA_034101315.1 Pyramidobacter sp. | reverse complement strand
CGTATTCTGGTTTAACAGATGCATAAAGGTCCATCCCCGCTCGTGCGGGGGTCTGCCGAAAAGCAAAGCATGATAATGAGGCCGAGCAGGTCCATCCCCGCTCGTGCGGGGGTCTGTCTTCATATTGTATTCATCCGTACCGCATTTTTCAAGCATTTTCTGTCGCCGTGCTGTTTTTCGCAAGTGGCCAGCTAAACATCACACCGCTTCACTGCTGTGTTTCTGCTGTTTGGACCGCATTTGCTGCGGATTCTTTGGGGCTTAGTTTGCTCAGCAGAACTCCGTCGTAATCCAGAACTGTCCTTTGGGGCAAGCCAAGTGTTTTTATTCCTTGTCCCCCGGGCTGGGATGTGTCCTGCCAAATGAGCATGACTGAGCAGTCGATGTGCCGCTCATAGTACCATTTTTCCAAAACTTTCCAGAGTCTGTCGCGTATTCCGGCGCTCATTTTGGGATGAGAGTAGACCCCGGGAGCAAGTTCCAGCATGCAGGACGCAAGAAATCCGCGGTATTTTGCCGGCACGTTATTGGTTATCACGACTGTCATCGGCATTTTGCGGTTCTCCGTCTTCTTTGTCAGCTCTGTATTCGTCCTCTCCGTCCCCTTCTGCCAGAAGTTCTTTGATGACGTCGATCATTTTAGGGATCAGTTTTTCTCTGGCAAATGTTCTGCCTGCCAGTCTCCGCACTTGTCGCTCAAGTTCCTGCGATGGGTCTTTCTGATTTTCTCTCAGACCCTGAAACGCGATGGGAATGGTGACGTCCATTCTAAACAGGTCGGCAATGTCCAGCGCAAATGCATAATAGGATGACTCGTGGATAAATCCGAGCTGGGGAATTGTTGACGTCGCCGCGACAGCGACGGTGGCAGCGGCATACACGGCAGTAGCGGCATGATTGACGGCGTTGTTGATGTCGTCGTTTCTCTCAGGGTTCTGCCTGTCGAACTTGCGATGTTTCCAAACAACACCGTACCGCTGAGCGAGGATTTTGTAGTATTCGCGCACTCGGCTCCCTTCGATCCCGCGCAGAGCTTCAACGCTGAGGGTCGGAAGTTCTTCTCCGAAGCGTATTTCGTACATGCGCAGAACGACTTGGCGGCGGCTGGCCGGGTTTGACCAAAGGGCAACTTGCCGCCGCGCAAGGGTGCTTGTGTCAGGGCTTTGGGGCGGGGATGTGTAGCAGCGCACGCCGTTCTCCCCCACTGCCATCAGTCCGACGCCGTGCTTTCCTGCAAGGCGAAAGACGTCGTGACTGATGGTAGTGCCGGGACCAAGCAATATGACTGAAACGGTCTGATAGGGTATGTCGTATGTTCCGGCTTCGAGGGACGATGTTCCGGCGCTGATAAAGCGGAGAGTCCCATCTTTTACGTACAGGTTTCCGCGTTCAAGCCATAACAGCCCGTGCCTGTCGGCATGGGGAATACGTGCGCTCTCAAGTCCGAGTCTGGCAAACGCCATATTTAAGAGTCTGCTTTCAGCAAAATCATGCCGTAACCGAATGCCCGATGTCTTCCGATTCCGCGTTTCATCAGGCGTGAGAACGCTTCGGGATCGGCGACGCGCAGTGTTCCGGTTGCGTACAGTTCAGGGATATTGCGCTGCCGTCCTTTTCGAGGAGCTCCTGTGTGTTTGGAGTCGCCCCGCGTTGTCATGGGACCGCAGCGCAGTCCGTCGATACTGACGCGTAGAAGCTGTGCTGCCTTGCCGCTTTCCTGCTGGGTTTCGCTGGCGAACTGTCTCTGAATCCAGCGGGTGTAGATCTCTTCGCGCCGGTTTTCGTTCTGATGTCTGAACTCCTGCACTGTTCCTGAAAACTCGCCGCGCCCAACGGCATCCTGATACGCTCGGAACATTTCAAGAAGCCATACGTCGCCCTCTATTTTGCCGTTGCGGGCCATAGGACGGCAGAAGACGCTAAACTGATACACGGCGTCTTTGCGCCATTGTTCAGGCATTTTTTTACAGCAGTGATGGCTTATGCTGAGCGCTTGAACGAGGAGTTTCTTGCCACGTTCGGCAGCTGACGTCTCGTATGCTGCGCGCATTTGGTCTTCATCAGCGTTGGTATAGCCGAGCACGCACCCTTTGCTGCTCTGCACGAAAAACGGCTGGGGAGCAATCTCGCCCCATATTGCACGGGAAGCGGCATGGACGAGGTATCCGACATCGTCGCCGAGGCGCATTTGGCGTCCCCACTGATACAGAGCGCCGAGATTCAGTTTTAGGCGAACCATGTTGAAGCTCATCGGCTCTCTCCTTTCCGGGAGGTGTCTGCGCATATGCGGACACTTCCCCGATATACGAAGCGCTGACCGCCGTGAACGTTTTTCGTCCAGGCGCGCACGTCGCAGCGTTCAAAGACGTGAGCGTCTTCATTTCCGCTCTTTTCCTGCGCCTCTTGAGGCGTTACGGGCCACTCAGCCTCGCGTTCAAAGTTCGCTTTCTGGGATGCAGAATTGCCCCACGGGGCGCTTGGGCGCAGCGGGATGCGCTCAAATGCTTTTTCAAAGCTCTCTTCGCTGATGATCACTCTGCCGTCCTCTTCCCAGCATATGGGCTCTGACGGGGGACAGGAAACTCTGCCGATAAAGAGGGGGCGCGCAGGATGTCTGAGGGCTTGAGCGATGTCGGCAAGCGTAGGAAACTCTTCGGGCGATGTCAGCGCGGCGAGCGCGGTAAACGCGGCGTCGCTGCGGTAAAAGCGTTCGCGCTGGACGGTAAAATCACCGGAAGAACCGCCTTCTCGTTCAGCAGGAGCTCCGTCTGTGCGCCAGAGTTTATCGTCGCTGTTCAAGCGTGCTGTTTGATAGTCTCTGAGAAGCTCTCCTTTTTTATCGGCGCGGAACGCTATTCTGAGGCGTGCCTGAAGGCGCTGAATTTTATCGCTGTCCTGAAATGTCCATCCGAGGGCGTTGGCGATCATGCCGCTTATCTGCGACAAAGTGGGAAACGGATCTGTCGGGCGCAGCTCATCGACAGCCATGCCGCCGAATGACACGAGCGGCGCGCGCAGCCGCAGAATCAGCATATCCATGCTAAAGCTCCAGTTTTACGACGGCCTGTTCAAGCTGATCGCCCATCTGAGCCAAGGTGACGGCGTTCGCTCCAGGGATATGCTGAGGGCACATGGACGCCGCCCAGCGGCGCTCTGAACTGCCGTACATGCGGTCGCACTCTTCCAAATATGCGCAGAGGCGGTTTACTGTTTCGGTGCGGGGATCGCCAACGCTGAAGGGAACAGGGGTGTAGAACGCGTCGGCAAGGGTACGCGGCTGTTCGTCTCCGGCTTCTGCAAGGATCAGCCACGGACGGGCATAGGGAGCTGTTGAGCCGAGTTTGGCGCCGGGAGTTACGGTGGCAATGAGATGAAGGAGGTGCTTGATCAGTCGTCCGGCAGCAATGCGGTCTGCTTTTTCCCAATCTTTGGGATCACAGCCTTCGACGTTTGAAATCAGCAGGGGGACGTCGATGACGACGTATCCGTAGAAAATGCCGGACGTCAGTTCTGTGGCATTGATATGGGCGCTTCCGTGGTTAGGATCGAGATCGTCAACGGCGGTGAAGTAGTCTGTTTCTGACTCCTCTGCATGGACGCTGAACGCGTGCGCAACGTGCACGGCGGCGTTGACTCGCGCATCGGGATCGCCTGACATGAAGCGTCCGAACATGGCGGCGTCAAATCCGGCTCCGCACTTGAGCGCGAGGAACTCTTTCTTGTGCTCTTTGAAGTAGGCTGAGGCTTTTCCGGCTGCGTCGGCCGCGGATTCTGAAGAGGCGATAATCGTGCGGACAGCGCCTTTGATAAACTCAATTTCGCGGTGTCCGAGGACGACGAGCTCGCTTCTGTCCGCGCTCAGAGGCACTTCGGCAGGAATGTCCGCCGGCGCGGCTTTCGCCTTTTTCTTTGAAGACGCTTCGGCGTCACCGTCTTTTTTTCCGTAGAGGAATCCCTGAATTGCTGCTGAAACGGCAACTGTTTTTGCGCGGTCACAGCCTTCGTCAATCAGCGGCTGTTCTACGAGGAGAGGGAATATTTTGCGCGAGCGAACTGACGCTGCGATATCGGGATCGACATTCTTGAGGCTCCACAGTCCGTCTGCCATTCGCCAGTGGCGCTTTAAGCACTGGGAGCTGATGCGCGTACGGCTGTGTCCGCCAAAAGGCATTCTCTTTGACAGCCCTGAATCGTCACGGTTCAAAAGGGATGCGGGATACGTTGTCAGCGTGGAAATCTGAATGAAACGAGGCAGTGATGTCATGATAATTTACTCTCCTTTATTCGATGAATTAAATTCTGATTCTGAGTCGTCTGCTGTCTTTGAGCTGAACACGACGGCGGCGTAGAAGCTCCGCGTCAGCTGTGAAATTACGTGGCTGCGCTTTTCTTCCTGTTCTGCTAGGCAAAGGTACGCCAGTTTTTCCCATGAAAAGCCGATTCGCTTTGACGCTGTGAAGCGAAGGAGGGTCCGCAGCAGGTCAAAAAACCTCTCGCCCCGAGCGCGAAGGAGCTGGTCAAAACGGCGTGAAACGGTTTCGCCGCCGCCGCGTCTTTTCTGTTCGCCTTCATAACGCCCCAGCGCTGTTCCAAAATCAATCGGTCTGCCGTTTTCGCCGCTGACAGAACAACATTCATCGGCGGTAATTGCCATTCCCTGAAGCACTGCGGCATAGGCTGTTTCGCGCTGCTTGGAAAGCTCTCTTCCGTCCTGATTTTCGTACTCGCATACTATTTTCCAGAACACAGGAGGACGAAAAACGTCTTTTACGGGGTTCATCCGTTTTAAAGCAGCCCGTTCACCGTTGGAAAACGGCTGGCCGCCTTCCCAGCTTTGATTATCCGACGCAAGACGCCGAATCAGCCGGGGAAGATCGCTGATAAAATCATTTTTTTCACTGCTCATCTGAAGATTCTCCTTTCAGCGCAGCCTGACGCTCGGCGAAACTGCCAAACGCTAATTTGATTAAAGCCTCAAGCTTCAGTTCTGCAAGAGCTTTGGACCGGAGGCTGCATGCAGCTCCGCACGGCAGGGCTTCAACAGCAGCTGCAAAATGCTCGCGAACGAGGGCGATGAGCGTCTCATTCCACTCGCACAGCGCCATTTCGAGCGACGCTCCGCATTCAATCTGGTATCCAACGTCCCAGAGATTTTCAAAGAAGATGTCGTTGACTTTGCTGTCCATGCGGTCGACGATGAGCTGAGTCCAGTTTTTCACGTCCGCAGCGCCCCAGTCGATCGTTCCGGCGTCACTGCTGCGGCGCGCTGAGAGGAACACAGCAAGCGCAATCTTTAAGACTTTTCTCTCAGCCGTTTCCGCGCTTTCAATCATGCAGCGCGCAGCCTGTCTCAAGGACTCCTCGCCGCAGCGGCAACGGTCGCGAACTCTGACGGGAATGACTCGTTCGACGTAGCCTTCAGTTTTTCCCTTTCCCTTCATCAGGGCGGCGCACCGGATTTTTAAGTTCTCCGCGCAGTCGGTTTTTACGCAGAAGTCCAGAAGAAGAGATCGTTTGAACTGTTTGCTGTCATCGCAGCCGCACAGAATTTTGGACACGTTTTTGTAGCTGAACTTTGAGCCGAAAGCTTTCCGTTTTTTCCCGTCGCTCTCCGTGGGAATCCATGGGTCGCCGACGTCGCCGCATTTATCTTTTGCGTCGATGCGCGCGCACTTTGACGGAGCCAAAAGGGCTTCAATGCCGCTGGGCGTTTCGCGCAGGCGCACGCGGCGGCAGACTTCCACGTACATCGGGTGAAGCTGTTCCAGCCTCAAAGAGCTGCTGCCGTCCCACGG
>JAXEJY010000192.1:0-10058 GCA_034101315.1 Pyramidobacter sp. | reverse complement strand
GCCGACTTCGACGACGGGCATAAAAACGCCGTTTTTCTCCCACTCTCCGTAAGGAAGATTCAGAGCGCGGCAGAACTCGGAACGTCCTGACTCGAACCAGATGAAGTAGTTGCTGTGATGAGCAATGCCCATCTGGTCGGTTTCGGCGTAGCGCACGCGGAATGTCATGGTGTACGTGTTCATTTTTGTATTCCTTTAGGCGCGCCGCATGCGGCGTACAGGATTCCGGCGGCGATGATCGCCTGAACGACGATAATGAGGGGAATTCCGTACTTAAAATACCATTTCTGCGTTTTGTGGCGGAACAGAATCATCGCGGCGTAGACGCCGAGAGAGCCGCCGCAGACAGCCCACAAAAACAGGGCTTTTTCGCTGATGCGCCAGCTCTCTGTCTGAGCGCACCGCTTGTCCCAGAATGTCGCGGCAAATCCGGCGGCGTTGAGCAGCGCCAGTGCGGCGAAAATCCATTTCATGATAGTTATCCCTCCTGTTTTGCTTCCGGACGCGCGATAGCGCCCGTTACGGCGTTGGCGGCACGGCACAGATCTGCGGGAGGCAGAATCATCTGAAGCCCGCGCCGGCCGGCGCTGACGGCGATAGTCTCGAACGTGAGCGCTGAGCTGTCGATGAACGTGGGAAGTTTTTTCTTCATTCCCAGAGGAGAACAGCCGCCGCGAATGTATCCCGTCAGCTCGAAAAGCTCTTTCATGTGCACCATTTCAACTTTGCCGCGTCCTGCAAGGGCGGCGAGTTTTTTCAGATCCAGCTCCATCGCGCCGGGAATGACGGCGACGAGAAGGTCTTTCGCGCGCCCGTCGGCACGCAGAACCAGCGTTTTATAGATGCGCTCAACGGGAAAGTTCAGCGTCTGCGCTGCGTGAACAGCGCTCAAGTCATCTTCGTCGACCTCGTAGGAGACGACAGAAACGGGAATCTTTAAGCGCTCCGCCTCCCGAACTGCGTTCGTCTTTTCTGCTTTCGACATGCTGAGTATCACCTCGCGTTGAATCATACACCATTGCGCGCGGCGTGTGAATGCCTTCAAAGCGCGCGTTTTTTCAGCGAACTGACGAAACGTTCATCGCGCGCAGGGCGTTCAGTACCGCTAAAAGCGCCACGCCGACGTCGGCGAACATCGCCCCCCACATGGACGCATAACCGGCGGCGCCGAGCGCCATGACGCCCAGCTTGATGCTGAGCGCGAAAAAGACATTCTGCCGCGCGATGGACAGAGTTCGCTTCGCCAGGCGGCGCGCGGGGGCAAGGCGCGAAAGCTCGTCGGTCATGATGACGATGTCGGCGGCTTCCATGGCAGCGTCACTGCCGATCTGACCCATGGCGATTCCGGCGTCAGCCGCCGTCAGGACGGGAGCGTCGTTGATTCCGTCTCCTGCGAAGAGGATCGTTCCGCCAGACCGGCACTGCTGTTTCAGCTGCATCATTGCTTCTACTTTCTGATCCGGAAGGAGTCCGGCGCGGACTTCGTCCAGCCCGACGGCGCTGCCGACGCGGCGGGCAATTTCCTCGCGGTCGCCCGTCAGCATGACCTGGCGCGAGACGCCGTCTGCGCGGAGCGCGGCAATCGCTCCGGCGCTGTCGGGCTTTATCTCGTCGCTGATCTCAATTGAGCCGATATACGTTCCGCCGCGGGCGACGTGCAGCACTGCTGCCGTGCCGGAGCTGTCTGAATCGGGAACGCAGATTCCCTCTTCTGCCAGCAGTTCTCGGCTGCCGACGGCAACTCTGTCTTTGCCCGTTCCCGCGCAGACGCCGCGTCCGGCGTGCTCGACGATTGCAGGCGCTGCGCCGAGCGCCTGCGGGGCAACTGCGCGGCATTCGGCGACGACAGAGCGGGCAATCGGATGCCCCGATCCTTGCTCCGCCTGCGCGGCGGTGATGAGAAGCTCTTCTGCGGCGACACCGCAGGGATTCAGAGCGCTGACTTTGAAGTTCCCGCGCGTCAGCGTTCCTGTCTTGTCGTAGACGATAATGTCTGACTTGGCAAGCGTTTCAAGGCTTTTGCCGCCTTTGAGCAGAACCCCCAGCCGCGTTGACGCGCCGATTCCGGCGAAGAACGTCAGAGGGACGGACAGAACCAGAGCGCAGGGACAGGAGATGACGAGGAAGATGAGCGCTCGGTAGACCCACGTGCTCCGCGCTCCCCAAAAGAGCGGCGGAACGACGGCAATCAAAGATGCCGCGAGGAACACGGCTGGCGTGTAGACGCGCGCAAAACGCCGGATAAAGCGCTCTGTCGGGGCTTTGCGCGCCGCTGCCTCGTCGACCATTCGGAGAATTCTGGACGCCGCGGAATCGGCGCTGACGCGCAGCACGCGGGCGTTCAGCGTGCCGGTCATGTTGACGGCGCCGCTTAAAATCTCGTCGCCGCGTGCGACGTCGCGCGGCAATGATTCTCCCGTCAGCGCTGACTGGTCAAGCGCTGACTCGCCGGATATGACAGAGGCGTCCGCAGGCACTCGCTCGCCGGGCGCGATTTGAATTTCATCGCCGCACAGCAGCTCTTCAGGGCGCACCAGTTCAGCGTGTCCATTTTGTATGCGCCGCGCCGAGCTGGTGCGGATGTTCATCAGCGACGCAATACTGCGGCGCGAGCGTCTGACGGCTCTGTCCTGAAGCGATTCGCCGATGCGGTAGAATATCATGACCGCCGCGGCCTCTGCTCCGTCGCCCAGCGCCAGAGCGCCGAGTGAAGCGGCAAGCATAAGTGTATTTTCGTTGAAAAAATCCCTGCGCTTCAGTCCCTCAAACGCCTCCAGCGCCACCCGCCAGCCTGCGGCGGCAAACGCGCCGATGTGGAGCGTCAGCTGTGCGCTTGGCGGAAACGAGGGAATAAAGCTCAGAGCAAAGAGAACGGCGGCAAGCAGCAGCCCTCGTTGGTCATCCTCCTCGTCCTGCTCGTTTTCCTCCTCCGATTTCTCGGCAAACGGGCTGTCAGAGCGGCAGCAGGAGCAGCCGCATTCTTCGTCTGAGCCGCTGTGCTCTGTGACGTGGGGTTCGTCATGAGCGTGCGTGTGTCCGCAGCAGGGACAGCCGCATGCTTCATCTGACTTGAGATGATGATGGTGCTCTGAAGCGCACTGCTCGTCGTGAGTGTGTGCGTGTCCGCCGCAGGTGCAGGACTCTGCCGGAACGGCGGTTGGCGTGCGGCGGCGCAGCTTTGGCGCGGGCGGAACTTCTCCTTCGGCAAGGTAGCGGATTGTTCCGTCAGGATTGTGAACGTGCGGGCGCGGGTCAGCGGCGTGGTCGTGCGTGTGTCCGTGATCATGGCTGTGCGCGTGATGACGCTCATGTGCGCCGTCATGGCTGTGTTTTTCCTCGCGATGGCAGCAGGGACATGACTGAACTGTGCTGATTTCGTCGTGATTCAAAAGCGGATTGTGCATGAATATCTCTCCTTCTGTATTTCGTACAATGCGAGCAGCTTCAAAGCACTTGCTCGGCTCTGCTTACTGCGCTGCCTGTGTTTTTGAGTGCGCCATGTGTTCCAGCGCCGTCCTCAGGAGCTCTTCGACATGAGCGTCGTCCAAGGAATAGTAGACCTGTTTGCCCTCCCTCCGCGTCTTGACGGCGCATGCCGCTTTCAAAAGGCGGAGCTGATGGGAGACAGCCGACTGCGACACGTCTGTTCGGCGCGCCAGGGCGCAGACGCACATCTCGCCGGACAGCAGTTCTGTCATGATCCTGAGGCGCGTCGGGTCGGAGAACATCTTGAAAAAATCTGCTGTGCGCTCAAGCGTTTCGCGCGCAGCGAAAACCTGCTCAGAGTTCAATTCGCCGTCATTCGTCCGCGTGCCGTTCATCTGATCACCTCCATATATGAACATGTGTTCATATGTTATTCCTGAATGAGCGCTCTGTCAAGCGCCGTTTTTTTGCAGAAAACAGCGGATTGACGGAGCAGGCGCTGTCGTGTATCGTATCGGAGACCGGGCGCGAAGCGCCGGTCTTTTATGCTGAAATAAAGGTGGCGTGCTGTGTGAGAAAAGGAGTGTTTTTCAGCGTCCTCAAGCGCAAAACAGCCTCTCTCGCGGCAATTGTCCTGGCGGCGTGTGTTCTCGCCGCCGCGATGGTCGTTGTGTATCAGGTTGTGCTGCGGCTGCTTCCGGCGTCAACGAGCGCCGCGTGGCAGAGCGCTTTGGAGCGCCTGACGGAAAACCCTGAGCAGATCAAAGAATTTCTTCAGCGCAAAGGCAGTCAGGCGCCGTGGCTCTTCGTCGGCGCGCAGGTTCTGCAGGTGATTTTCGCCCCCATTCCGGGGCAGGCTGTCGCGCTGGCGGGCGGATTCGTCTTCGGCTTTTGGAAAGGATTGGCGCTGACGCTGCTGGGACTGTTCGCGGGAAGCGCGGCGGCGATGGGGCTGTCGCGCTGGCTGGGCGTCCGGTTTGTCAGGCGTTTTGTGGCTTCGGCGCTGATGGATCGGTTCTATTCTCTGGTCGAGCGCGGAGGCTACACGACGTTCTTCATGATCTTTCTGCTGCCGGCGCTGCCCGACGACGCGGTGTGCTTTCTCGCCGGACTGACGCGGCTGAAGCTTCTGCCGCTCTCGCTCGTATGCCTTTTAGGGCGCGCGCCGGGCATGGCTGTGCTGTCGCTGGTCGGAGCGGGGCTGACGGAGGGGCTTACGCCGGGCGTGAAAATTCTTTTTGGCGTCATGATGGTGCTGTCTGTGCCGCTGTGGCTGTTCTGGGAAATGATTGAGGAGAGAATTTCGGCGTTTTGTCTCCGCCGCCGCGCAAAATAGCGCAATAAAAAAGAGCGAAGCCGCAGGGGGCTTCGCTCTTTTGCGTTTTATGGACGGAAACGAGGGGTTACTTGGCGGGGGCAGCGCGCTGGAGGAGCAGGTCAACGGCGTCGCAGTATCCGGCAAAGCCGCGTCCGGCAATTTGCGCAATGCAGGCTTCTTCGGTGAATGAACGATGGCGGAAATCCTCGCGCGACTGGATGTCGCTGATGTGCACTTCTACAGCGGGAATGCCGACAGCTCTCAGGGCGTCGGCAATGGCGACGCTGGTGTGCGTGTATGCCGCAGGATTGATGACGATGCCGTCGATTTTTTCGCGCCACGCTTCCTGAATGCGGTCGACGATGGCGCCTTCGTGGTTGCTCTGAAAAAACTGCGCGCTGATTCCCGCGGATTGGCAGTGGGCGCGGATCATGTTCTCAAGGTCGGCAAGCGTCTGTCTGCCGTATATCTCCGGCTCGCGCACGCCGAGCATGTTCATGTTCGGCCCGTTAATGACAAGTATGTTCATCGATAAAGCTCCTCCATGATTTTCTGAGCGGCTTTCTGCTCAGACGGTTCTGAAACGATGCAGTCTGACCACGCCTCATACAGCGGAGCGCGCTCGGCGCGCAGCTGTTGAACGCCTTTAGACTGCGACAGAGGCCGTCCGTCTTTCGGAAGCTCGCCGTGACGGTTGAGCCAGACGCAGACGCCGTTTTGGCGCAGAAGAGGCAGATTGCGCGGCTGAGTGACTACGCCGCCGCCTGTCGCGATGATGACTCCCGTTTTCTTTGAAACCTCTTCGAGGACGGCTGTCTCTATGCGGCGAAAGCCCTCTTCGCCGTCAGAAGCGAAAATTTGAGGAATGGAGCGTCCTTCGCGCTCGACGATAAGCGAGTCGATATCGTACACGGGGCGGCCCGTCAGCGCTCCCAGCGCTTTGGCTGTCGTCGTCTTGCCGCAGCCGGGCATCCCTATTAACACTGTGTTGGTCATCTGCCGCGCGATTGTATCGGCTATCTTCTCCGTCAGCGTTTTCGGCAGACTGCGGCGCGTGAACAGCTCAGCCGCTCGGACGCCCTGAGCCGCCAGCATTGCCAGACCGCCGTGCGCCGGGATGCCGAGCTCCTCTGCCTGAAGGACAAGCGCCGTCTTCAGGGGATTGTAAACGAGGTCAAGGACGAGACGGCATTTGGGAAAGAGGCGCAGGTCAATCGGCGCCGCGCCGTTTTTGGGATACATGCCGACGGGCGTCGTGTTGACGATGAGCTCAGCGTCAGCGCGGCGGCTGATGTTTTCGTAGGAGTCCTGACCGGAACGGGAAATGACGGTGTGCGGAATGCCGCATGATTCGAGCACGGCTTGAACGGTGCGCGAAGCGCCGCCGCTGCCCAGAATAAGCGCCGGACGTCCGCTCAGTGAAACGGCGTCCGCTCCGAGCAGATAGAGAAATCCGTCCCAGTCGGTGTTGTCGCCGCGCCACGCGCCATCCTCGCGCCGTGTCAGAGTGTTGACGCAGCCGATGGCGCGGGCGCGCTCCGACAGTTCGGCGCAGCTTCTCATGGCGTCAATTTTGTAGGGAATTGTGACGTTGAAGCCGTCGCAGTCCGTCGTGCTCAGAAAAGCGTCAAGCTCTTCCGGCTCCATAGGGTAGAGGGAGTAGTCATAATCGCCCGCCATGGCGTGAATCGCCGGAGAAAAACTGTGTCCCAGAGTTCGTCCGATGAGCCCGAAGCGGGACACTTAGACCACCTCGGAGTATGTTCCCAGGTATTTCAGCGTCGTGACGCTTCCCTGCAGGTCGTCGAACAAGCGCAGGAACGCATCGTTGTAAACGGACGTTTCGAGGTCAAAGTAGAACATGAACTCGAAATCGCTGTTGGCAAGCGGACGGCTTTCCAGCTTAATCAGGTTGATGTTCAGCGCTTTGAAGCGCGACAGAACGTGCGACAGGGCGCCGCGCTTGTGCGGCGTCACGACCATGAGGCTGGTGCGGTCAGCGCCGGGATAAATTTCCAAGTCCTTGGCGATGCAGATGAACCGCGTGAAGTTGCTTCCCGTGTCCTGAACGGATGACTTTAGGCAGTTCAGACCGTACAGCTCGGCGCAGCTGAGCGACGCCAGAGCGGCAAGGTCGCGGCGCCCTGACTCGCGGACCATCTGCGCGGCGTAGGCGGTGTTCTTGACGGGCGTCACCTTGACGCCGAGCGTCTTTAAAAATCCCTGGCACTGGGCGAGCGCCTGCTCGTGCGAGATGACTTCTTTAATCTCGCTCAGCGAAACGCCCGTGTTCGCCAGAAGGCAGTGGTCAATTTTGACGCGGCAGCTGCGGACGATGTAGCAGTTGTGCTCCGTCATCAGGTCATAAATGCGGTTGACGGAGCCGGCTGTGCTGTTTTCAATCGGAAGAATGCCGTAGCGGCACAGTCCCTGCTCGACAGCGGAGAAAACGTTCTCAAAGTACTGGAAGTACATGATGTTGCCGGAGGGGAAAATCCGGTCGCACGCCATCTGCGAGTTGGCGCCCTCGACGCCCTGACAGGCGACGGTCGGACGCTCTGGGAACTGAGGCGATGTGTTTGCCAGAGCCTGAAGGATCTTCGTCTTGATGGGGGATTCTCCGGCGATAATGCGGTGCTGCTCTGAGCGGCTCAGGTCAAAGATGAGCGAAAACAAGGCGTCAATGGACGGCGCCATCTCTTCGCCGACCGCCGTGCCGAGGTCGTTGAGTTTCTGACGTTCGCGCGCGGGGTCATAGACAGGAATGTTGTTCTTTGCCTTGTACGCGGCGATGTCGCGCACGACTTTCAGGCGCTTGGCAAGCAGTGAGGCGAGTTCTGTGTCGATGGTGTCAATCTGGCTGCGGTAATCGGTCATGTCCATTTTTATTCGGCTCCTTTGAGGGGTTCATAATTTCCGGGAAGCAGCGCGTCGCACAGCGCGGCGGCAAGCACGGCTTCAGTTACGGGGACGGCGCGCACGGCAATGCAGGGGTCGTGGCGTCCTTTGATGTTCAGCTGAGCGGGCGCATGAGTTTTCAGGCTGAGCGTCGTCTGCGCTTTTGCAATAGACGACGTCGGTTTGAACGCGGCGCGGAACACGAGCGGCATTCCTGTCGAGATTCCGCCCAGAATGCCTCCGGCGTTGTTGGTGAGCGTGGCGACTCGTCCGTGCGAGCAGATGAACGGGTCGTTGTGCTGGCTTCCGAGCATGGACGCAGCGGAAAATCCGCTTCCGAACTCCACGCCCTTGACCGCCGGAACGCCGAACATCAGCGAGGCAATGCGGCTTTCAAGCCCGTCGAACATGGGGTCGCCGATTCCGGCAGGCAGCCCGCACGCCGCGCACTCAATCACTCCGCCGACAGAATCCTGAGCGCTCCGCGCCTCTTCAATGACGCGCGCCATGCGCTCTCCCGCGTCAGGGTCGAGAACGGTCAGAGGCGAAAAAACGCGGCGCTCAAAATCGTCTTTGCCGCACGAAACGGGATCAAACGGGCGGTCGCAGACATCGCCGATGCGCAGAATGTGCGCGCCGATGAAGATTCCCATCGACTCCAAAATTTGCATGCAGATTCCGCCGACAGCGGCAATCGGCGCCGTGAGGCGCCCTGAAAAATGCCCGCCGCCCGAGGGATCCTGATAGCCCCCGTATTTGACGGCGCTTGTGAAGTCTGCGTGTCCCGGGCGCGGGGTGTCCTGAAACTCTGAGTAGTCGCCGGGACGGACGTTTGTGTTGCGGATGACCATGCACAGCGGCGCGCCGCACAGTCTGCCGTTCGCCAGCCCCGACAAAAATTCTATGCTGTCCGCCTCGCGCCGCGGCGTCGCCAGCGCGCCGCCGGGGGCGCGGCGTTTCATGAAGTCTGAAAGGCGGTCCGTGTCAAGCTGAAATCCAGCCGGAAGTCCTTCAACGACAGCGCCGATTCCGGCTGAGTGAGACTGTCCGAAGACAGAAAAGCGAATGTGTGTTCCCCAGCTTGAGCTCATGGCTATTCCTCCGTTTTCACGCAGCCGCCGAGCGCCGCGAAGTCGTCAAAGAATCCGGGATATGATTTTCTGACAGCCTCGGCTCCCGTGATGACGACCGGCTCAGAGCACAGCACCGACGCAGCGGCTCCGAGCATGGCAATTCTGTGATCTCCGCAGGCGTCAACCGTCCCGCCGCGCAGGGAGCCAGAACCCTCGATGACGATGGTGTTGCCTTCCGGCAGAGCGCGTCCGCCGAGCGCGTTGACGGCGGCGCAGACAGAGGCGATTCTGTCGCTTTCCTTCAGCCGGAGGCGTCCGGCGTTCGTGATGACCGTGCGCCCTTTCACGGCGGCGGCGGCGACGGCGAGCGCCGGCGTCAAGTCGGGAATGTTGCCGACGTCAATCTGCGTTTCGCCAAGGGGCGCGCAGCGAGCGCGGACTGTTCCGCCGTCAGAAGTCAGATCTGCTCCCATGCGGCGCAGAATTTCAGCAACAGCGCTGTCGCCCTGCGCTGTCGGCAGAGAAAGTCCCGTGACGGAGATATCTCCAGCGGCAGAGCCCGCGCACAGCCAGAACGCCGAGTTCGACCAATCGCCCTCAGCGCTCAGCGCCGCAGGGGCGATGTAGCGCTGATGTCCTGACACGGAGAAGCGGTCTGGGCTTCTGAGTGCTGAGACGCCGAATGCCTTTTGAGCTTCCAGCGTCATGTCGACGTAGCCGACTGACTCCAGCTCTCCGTCGATGTCAATCCGGCTGCCGCCCTCAAGAAGAGGCAGGGCGAACAGCAGACCCGTAAAAAACTGAGATGAGACGCCGCCCGGCAGACGGTACTTTCCAGCCGTCAGGCGGCCGCTGACCGTCGGACGGTCAGTTCCCTTGCCCGAGATGACCGCGCCGTGACGCTCCATCTCGCTCCACAGCGCGTCCATGGGGCGCGACGGCAGTTTTCCGTGCAGGACGTACTGAGCTTCTGCGCCGAGCGCCGCGGCAAGCGGAACCATGAACCGATACGTCGAACCGCTCTCGCCGGGATCGAGGACGACGCGCTCAGGAACGCTGCGAATCGGCGCGACGGAAATCATGCCGCCACTGACGGAAATGTCAGCTCCCAGCGCCCTTAAACAGCGAATTGTCGCTTCAATGTCCGCAGAGATGACGCGGCAGGGAAGAGCCGACGGCGCGTCAGCCAGAGCGGCGCAGATGAGAAGCCTGTGGACGTGCGATTTTGAGGGAATCGCGGGAATTGTGCCGCTCAAGCGGCGCGGCTCAATGACTGCTCTCATTCTGTTTTCTCCTCCCCTTTTCCCGTTCTGAGGGCTTCAAGCCCCTCCTCAAGAAAACGC
>JAXEJY010000191.1:0-4247 GCA_034101315.1 Pyramidobacter sp. | reverse complement strand
GAAAGAGAAAATGCAGCGCGCAAAAGCCTTTATCTTTGCCGCTGAAGAGGATTTCGGAATCACGCCCGTCGAGGCGCAGGCGTGCGGGACGCCCGTCATCGCATTTGGCAGAGGCGGAGCGCTGGAGACGGTAGTCGACGGCGTTACGGGCGCGTTCTTTGCCGAACAGACGGCGCAGAGCATTGCCGAAGCCGTAGATCGCTTTGAAGCCAACGGAAGCGCTTACAGCCCTCAAGCGTGCCGGACGAACGCGGAGAAGTTCAGCGCGCAGAGATTCAAAGAAGAGTTCAGACGCTTTGTTGAGCAGAGAGTCGTTCAGGATGAAGAAAATTATCATTAACAGACGTTTTTTGACGCAGAGGATTACCGGCGTTCAGAGATACGCGCGCGAAATAATCGCTGAGCTGGACAAAATCGCCGCTCAGGACGAAATTGAGATGGCAGTTCCGCCTGAAACGAAAGACATCCCGCCGTACCGGCGCATCAAAGTGGTCAGAGTCGGAAGATTGCGCAGCCGCCTTTGGGAGCAGATTTCATATCCCGCGTATGTCTGGAGGAAAAACGGAGTAGGGCTCAGCCTGTGCAATACGTCTCCGCTCATCAAACCCGGCATTGTGTGTCTGCACGACATGAAGATCAAGGCGGCGCCGCAGTTTTTCAGCGCGAAATTCCTGCTGTGGTACAGACTTCTTTTTTGGAATGCCGCGCGCCGAGCCGATCGGCTTATCACAGTCTCTGAGTTCTCAAAATCCGAAATTGTCAGATACTGCTGCGTCAGTCCGGATATGATCGAAGTCATTCCGAACGGCTGGCAGCATTATGAGCGAATCCGGTGCGACGAACGCGCGCGCCTCAAATACAATCTGGAAAAGGACAGATATTACTTTGCGATGAGCAGTTTAGAGCCGAATAAAAACTTTGCGTGGATCGCTCAGGCTGCTTTGGATCATCCAAACGACATCTTTGCCGTTGCCGGAGCGATTAACGAGCGAGTGTTTCGCGACGGCATAGGCTTTGAGTGTCCGCCCAACATGAAGCTCTTGGGATACGTCTCCGATGAGGAGGCAAAGGCGCTCATGCGCGACTGCCGCGCGTTTCTGTTCCCGTCATTCTACGAAGGATTCGGCATTCCGCCGCTTGAGGCTCTCAGCGCCGGAGCTAAAAACATCGTCGTCTCAGACATTCCCGTCATGCACGAAGTCTTTGGAAATTCTGCCGCGTACGTGCCGACAGACTATACCGGCGTCGTTCTGCCGGCGCACGGGCGAGTTCAAGCGGATAATCTTTTGAAAAAATACAGCTGGAGCAGCTCGGCGGCAAAGCTGTACGAACTGCTGAAAAGGAGTGCATAGAAAGAGTGATGTATGATTATCTCGTCGTCGGCAGCGGTTTATACGGCGCCGTCTTTGCGCACCACGCGAAAAAAGCCGGCAAAAAAGTTCTGGTCGTCGATAAGCGTCCGCATATCGCAGGCAACGTCTGCACACAAGACGTTGAAGGCATCCACGTGCACATGTACGGCGCGCATATATTTCACACCAACATGCAGCACGTATGGGACTTTGTCACCCAGTTTGCCCGCTTCAACCGTTTTACGAATACCGTCGTCGCCAACTACAAGGGCGAACTCTACAGTCTGCCGTTCAACATGCTCACGTTCAACGCGATGTGGGGTGTCGTCACCCCACAGGAGGCAGCCGTCAAAATAGCGCAGCAGCGCGCAGAAATAGTCGGCGAGCCGCGCAACTTGGAAGAGCAGGCAATCAGCCTCGTCGGCCGCGACATCTTTGAGAAACTTATCAAGGGATACACGGAAAAGCAGTGGGGAAGAGACTGCAAAGAGCTGCCCGCGTTTATCATCAAACGTCTGCCCGTGCGCCTGACATTCGACAACAACTACTACAACGCCCTCTATCAGGGAATACCCATGGGCGGATACACCAAGATGGTCGCCAGGATCCTTGAAGGCATTGACGTGCGCCTCAGTACGGACTACCTAGAGCATAAAGGCGAACTGGACCGCCTTGCACGTCGGATTGTCTACACCGGCCCGATTGACGCGTACTTCGGCTTTAGGCTGGGGACTTTGGAATACCGCAGCCTGCGCTTCGAACACGAGATTTTAGACGTGCCGAACTTCCAGGGCAACGCGGCGGTCAACTACACCGACCGCGAAACCCCGTGGACGCGGATTATCGAGCACAAATGGTTTGAGTTCGGCAAGGACGACAACGGCAACGACCTGCCCAAGACAGTCATCACGCGCGAGTATTCCAGCAAGTGGAAACGCGGCGACGAACCGTATTACCCCGTCAACGACGAAAAGAACAGCGCTCTGTACGCGGAGTACAAAAAGCTGGCGGCGGCAGAAGAAAATGTCATCTTCGGCGGGCGTCTGGGCGAGTACAGATATTACGACATGGACGCCGTTATCGACAGCGCCTTAAAACTATGCGCGCAGGAGCTGAAAGAAAAGTAGCCGCGTGAACGAATTACCTGCTTGAGATAATACAAAAGGACAGGCGGAGCTCATCCCTCATTGGGATCGAGTTCGTCTGTCCTTTTTTGTGTCTGCTTTGTTTGAGAGCGCTCACGACTTCGGCTTTTTCTCCTGCGCCCGGTACATCCTGTTGTGCCAGTCGGAAAGATTCTCTCGGCGCGGTGCTCCGTCGAACGGACTTTTCAGCGCTGCCGGCGCGATCGTGTTTTCCCCCAGCTGCATGTTCAGCTGATCAATCGTCTCCATGAGCCGGTCCAGCTTTTGACGCTGCGGGTTGAGCAGACTGAAGATGTCCATCTGCTCCGCGTCATTGTCGCGCAGGTCACTCAGCCAGATTCCCGCTTTGGCGTAGGCATAACCCGGAACGTAGATCTTTTTGAGGCACTGAACCGCCGCGGCAATAATTTCGCCGTCCTGAGACGACGGGGGATTGAGCTGGATTTCTTCGCTTCGGCTGTACATTTCCGCGTCAAAACGACTCGTCCTGATACTGCACCCCACACGGCACGCCTTCAGCCTCTGAGCGCGGAGCCGGAACGCGCCTTCTGAGGCGTGGCGAACAACAGCGGCTTTGAGCTCTTCAAAGTCGTGAAGCCTTTTGCCGAACGATCGCGACACCTGAATGCTCTGCTGGCGCGCCGGAGTGTCCTCAAGGGGAAAACACGGAATCCCGCGAAGCTCGCGCGCCGTCATGACCCCTCGGATGGTCAAATGCTGCTGAATCCACTTTTCATCGTGCTTCAAAAACTGAGCTGCTGTCGATATCCCCATAAGCCGCAGTTTCTCCGCGCTGCGCCGGCCGATTCCCCATACATCGCCCAGTAAAATTGCGTCAAATTTCTTTGCCGCCTCATTTGGAAGCAGCATTTCCGCGCCGCCGGTGTTCACGTTCTTCTTTGCCAGCTCCTTGACGTGCTCCGACGCGATTTTACACAGAGTTTTTGTCGTCGAAATGCCAATAGAGACGGGAATCCCGCAGTGGCGGAGCACAGAAGCCCGAATCTGCCGGCAGTAGTCCAGCGGATCAGATATGGACGCAATTGCCAGATTGAAAAAAGCTTCGTCGATGGAGTATGCTTCAAGGCAGTCGGTGAACTGAGAGAGGTGGAACATGATTCTGGAAGAAATATCGCGGTACAGCTCCATGTTGCCCGAAAACACCGTGACGCCTTTCAGCTTCATGTAGTCTTTCATCTTAAAATAGGGAACGCCCATGGGAATGAGAAGCGCTTTCGCTTCATTGCTCCGCGATATGACACAGCCGTCATTGGACGAAAGGACGACGACCGGTTTTCCTTCGAGATCGGGGCGAAAGAGCCGTTCGCAGGAGACAAAGAAATTGTTGCAGTCCATCAGACCGATCAGCTTCTTCATGGACGGCGCACCACCCATGTGACGATGCCCCACAGATTTTCCAGAGAGTCATCGTCATGCCAGCGAGCCACTCTGAAACCGCGGCGCGTTCCCAGCAGAACCATTGCGCCGTCTCTCGGCTGCGCGGCTCTGTCGACGACGAGAACTGCCCACTCAGAAGAGCGCCCTTTCAGGCTGATGAGAAACGTGGAGCTGGGGCGCGTGACGAGGCGCTGCGAAAGTTCCAGCGCCGGATTGTGCGTGATAATATCAGGGCGCGTAAACTGAACTCTCATGAAATGATCTCCTTTTTTCAAAAATGATAACTATATGATAAAGGATTTCTTTTAGATGTCAATAGTTGATTTTTGAATTCATGCTGCGTATGATTATG
>JAXEJY010000190.1:0-7477 GCA_034101315.1 Pyramidobacter sp. | reverse complement strand
AGAAACACGCCAATTTCATGGGGGAAGTCCTCTTCTAAACACAAGCGGTCCGACAGTCTGCTCAAAAGCCCTTCGGGAGTGTCAGACAGAGGGTATCCGTACTTCGCCAAAAAATTTCTGCTTTCGGCGCTCGTCATAATCCGCTCAAGCCGTTTCGGCCTAAAAACGTACACAAGACAGGCGCCGGTTTTCGCGCACTTTTTCAGCAGAAGGACACGGACTCCTTTCGGCTGCAGCTGAGCGTTCCAGTAGTCAGTAATGCGCCGCGCATTTTCGCCGTCCTGAGGCATCCAACGAAACAAGTTTGCCGCTTTCAGACCAGCAAGGGTAGGAGAACAATGCTCCGCGAGCGATTTTTCAAAAGACCATTCCACTCAGCTCAACCTCCTCTGTCGCTCAAAACTCAAACACTCCGCGCACTTTAGCTCTTTCGTCTCCGGTTTCTTATGCTGCGCAGCCGTCCGAGAAAAGGTTAGACATAACTAACCAACACGAAGTAGTTTGCCATAACTAACTCATTTTGTCAAGCTGATGTGCGCATATTGTTTTTCATGCCGCTCCAATCGGGCTTTGAGCGAGAAAATTAAAGACAAAAATAAGGGACGGAGCAGACGCTCCGTCCCTTGAAATGGACACTTATGTGTTTTACTCGACGGTAATTTCGGCGCTGGATTCCCACAGACCGTGAATGTTGCAGTAGGAAACGGCAATCAGCGTGCCTGACTCTTTCAGCTTAAGGCTGACAGAACCGGACGAAGCCGCGGCGTCATCGCCGTGGACAAGGAAATTGACGGCAGCCATCTCGACGGCAAACTTGCCTGAAGCGGGCTTGAAGTAGAGCTTAATCCAGTCGATGTGGTGCTCGGGCGTGTTGGGATGAGCGATTTCCGCGCCGACGCACAGCTTGACGCTGAAAACTTCTCCGGCTTTGACAGACGCGGGAGCTTCAATAACAGGGACGTGCTTTTCGCCTTTCCAGTCGCCGCTCTGAACGAGATCGATAATTTTCATGTAAAAACTTCCCCTTTCAAATTTTTATTTTCTATATGAAGTGTTTCCGGTTGAAGTGCTTTTTCTACCCTGACTGTATTATCTCATACTTTTGACAAAATGCAAGTGTTTTTGTCGGAAATAACTAAAAAAAATGTGAACGGATTTGCCGTCCGTTCACATGTGCCGGTTTTATTCCGCGCTCAAGTCCTTGAGCTGCTGCCACAGGGCTTTTTCTTTTTCGGATACTTTTTTGGGCATGGCGACGCTGACAGCGGCATACAGGTCGCCGCAGACGCCAGCCTCGCGCGTGGGCAGTCCTTTGCCGTGAAGTCTCAGGCGCGTTCCGGGCTGCGTGCCGGCAGGGACTTTCACTTTCAGAGATCCCTCGGGCGACGGGACGGTAACGCTGCCGCCCAGGACGATATCCCACGGCGCGACGGATACCTGCGCGGTAAGGTCGTATCCGGACACTTCAAATCGGCTGTCGCGCGCCAGGCGGACGACGACGTACAGATCGCCGTTCTCCCCGCCGCCGCGGCCGGCGCCTCCCTGCCCCTTCAGCTTCAGCTTTGAGCCGTCGCGAATGCCGCGCGGCAGGTTGACTTCGATGGAGCGTTCGCCGCTTGGCGTGCGCATGTTCAAACGGCGCTTTGCCGGAGCGTTCATCACTTCGTCAATCGTCAGCGTCATCTCGACTTCCGAGTCCTGACCGCGCGAAGCGCGTCCGCGTCCGCCGAAAAAGTCGCCGCCGCTGAAGCGCGCGCCTCCGCCCATGCCGCCGAAAATCGTGCGGAAAAAGTCGCTGAAGTCTCCGCCCTCGCCGAAGTCCATGCGCACGCCGCCGCCGGGGAATCCTCCGAAACCGCCCTGCGCGCCGCCGTACTGCTGTCCCGCCTGCCAGTTGGGGCCGAGCTCGTCGTACAGCTTGCGCTTTTCGGGGTCGTTCAGGACTTCATACGCTTCGTTGACGTCTTTATACTTCTGCTCCGCGTCGGGAGCTTTGTTGATATCGGGGTGATATTTCTTCGCCAGTTTTCTGTACGCCGATTTAATTTCCTTTTCATCGGCGCCTCTTGAAACGCCGAGTATTTCGTAATAGTCTTTGTAGGCTACGCTCATAGCCAACACCTCCATGCAGATCAGACACTTTTTAACCAAAGCTGACCATATTATACGTTACTGATTTTGCTTTGTCCAGTATGGACGGCTCAAAAAAATAAGAGCGCGCGCCGCCCGCAAAACAGTTTGCACAGGCGGCGCGCCGTGCGGTACAATAGACTTAAAGTATTCTCACATCGGAGGCTCTGACAGTTCATGGATTTTTGGAAAATAAACGGCAACGGCAACGATTTTATCACAATAGAGCTCATCGGCTCCGTCATGAGCGACTCTGAACTGGCGCAGACAGCGCGGCGTCTGTGCCGCCGCCGGCGGTCAATCGGGGCTGACGGTCTGCTCGTCGTCCAGCCGTCAGCCGACGCGCACTTCAAAATGCGCCTGTTCAACGCCGACGGATCTGAAGCGGAAATGTGCGGCAACGGAGCGCGCTGCATTGCCCGCTACGCCTATGAGCGCGCTCTCGCTCCGGCGGACATGAAGTTTGAGACGCTGGCAGGCGTCATCGGCGCGCGCGTCGAGAAGAAATACGTGGAAATCGACCTGGGAATTCAGTCGTTCGAGTCGGGCTGGATCGACAGGACTCTCGTCATGGAGGGAATTCCGTTCCGCTCGTGTTTTTTGTGGGTCGGCGTGCCGCACCTCGTTCTGTTCTGCGATGAGGAGCTGAGCCGCGAGGACATGACGCGCATCGGGCGCGCGTTCAGAAACGACGCGTCGCTTTTCCCGAAAGGGACAAATGTCTCATTTGCCCGCCCCGTCGACCGCGGCGAGCTTGAGGCGGTGACGTATGAGCGCGGCGTCGAAGACCTGACCGATTCGTGCGGCACAGGCTGCACGGCGTGCGCTCTGTCGGCGCACGTCCTGCTCGGCATGAGCAGCCCCGTCGAAGTTCACAACCCCGGCGGCACAAACAGAATTGTCTTTGAGCGCCGCGGCGCTGCGGAGTTCTCTGCCCGCCTCGGCGGCATGACGTCCGTCGTCGCCAAGGGCGAAACGTGCGAGGACGCCTGAGCGCTCCCAAACAAGAGGACAAAAACGTGACCAGAAAGGAGAACTGACAATGACAGAAAGACGCGAACTTTCAAACGACGAGGCAGAGCTTCTGCGCGACGAGCCGCTGCCTCCGGCGGAGCACGAAAACGTCATTGAAGACGACGAGTGGGCAGAATTCCGCAATCTGAGCGAAACGGAGAAGAAATGGGCGCTGCTTCAGCTTCAGCTCGACAGAGAACAGAAGTATTTCGACAGTCTGGGAATGACCGACTAAGACGGACATTTCCGCGTTTTTTCTCTTGACGGCTGTGAAAAATCCGTATATCCTTGGCGTTTGAAAAACTAAAAAAACACATCAGCTGTTTTTTGTTAAAATTTTTAAGAGCGTCTCGGATCTCTTAATTCAGAAATAAAGAGCACACTTTGACAACGCAGAATATGCACACACATCTCACGGGCGCTCGGGCGCTCTCTTGAAGGCGGGATTAACGGGATGAATGTAACTTCACTGTTTCAGATTCTTGGCGGAGTGGGGCTGTTTCTCTACGGAATAAAACTGATGAGCGACGCCCTGCAGGACTTGGCGGGTGACCGTCTGAGAACCCTCATTGCGTCCCTGACAAGCACGCCTTTGAAAGGCGTCCTTATTGGAACGCTCGTGACGATGGTCATTCAGTCCAGCTCGGCGACGACCGTCATGTCCGTCAGCTTTGTCCAGGCGGGACTGATGACGCTGCGCCAGGCTGTGGGCGTCATCATGGGCGCCAACATCGGGACCACAATTACCGGTCAGCTCATCGCGTTCAACATCAGCGACCTTGCTCTGCCCACCGTCGGCGTCGGAATGCTTCTGGCAGTTTTCGGCAGATCGCGCCAGCAGCGCTACATCGGAAACGGCATTTTCGGATTCGGACTGCTCTTCATCGGCATGAACACGATGGAAGCGTCGATGAGCTTCATGCGAAGCCGTCAGGATATTTTCCTCGCGTTCGCCCACAATCCCCTGCTGGGCGTGCTGGCAGGCACCGTTCTGACGATGATCGTCCAGTCCAGTTCGGCGACAGTCGGTCTGACCATCGCTATGGCGATTCAGGGACTTCTTCCGCTGGAAGCCGCCCTTCCCATCCTGCTGGGCGACAACCTCGGAACGACCATCACGGCAGTCATCGCGTCGCTGGGTTCAAGCCGCGCGGCAAAGCAGGCAGCTGCCGGACACGTCATCATCAAGCTTGTAGGAATTTGTTATTTCCTGCCGTTCATGACGCCGTTCATGAAATTGGTCACCATGACGTCCAGCGAGCTGCCGCGCCAGATTGCCAACGCGCACACCATATTCAACGTCCTCAACACCCTCGTCATGATGCCGTTCACCGACCAGCTGGTGAAGATCATCAACAAACTGATTCCCTTGGACGAAACAGAGAGCTACACCGGCCCGCGCTATCTTGACGAGCGCCTCCTGAACGCGTCGCCTGCCGCCGCTGTCAGCGCCGTCCGCAGCGAGCTTCTGGGCATGGGACAGCTTGCCACGCAGATGCTCGACCTCGTCAACAAAGCATTTCTGATGAAAGACGACTCCGCCGTCGAAAAGCTGAACCAGATTGAGCGCGTCGTCAACGAACTGACGCACCAGATTGCGTCCTACGCCGCCAAGCTGTGGCAGCGCCACATCTCCGCCGACCTCTCAAAGCTTTTGGCGTCCTACGTCAACGGCGCCAGCGACATTGAGCGAATCGGCGACCACGCTCAGAACATGATGGAGCTGTACACCAGCCTTGTCGACCACAACCTTGAGTTTTCCAACACGGCGAAAGACGACTTTGAAAACATGTTCTCGACCGTCCGCGAAATGGTCGTGAAAAGTATTCACGCCGTCGAGACGGAACAGCCGGATCTTGCCCACGAAGTTGCCGACACGCTTGAAGATAAAGTCGACTTCAAAGAGCAGACACTGCGCCAGAGCCACATTCAGCGCCTCAACGAGGGCCTCTGCGCGCCGGCGTCCGGAATCATCTTCATCGACCTTCTCAGCAATATGGAGCGCATTGGCGACCATGCACACAATCTTTCACTCATCGTTATGGATATCACAAGAATGCATAAAACCGGCTCGTAGCAGAGCCGGTTTATTTTTTAGCCAAATTTAAAACTTTGCTTCTCCGATGATTTTTTATTTCCAATGTTTATACAAAATGCCGTCTTCACAAGATTACGCCCCGTATTGTATAATTTTTCTGTACGATAGCCGGGATTAAACCGGCAAGAATTATATTTTATAAGGGGTTGAAAAATATGAAATTCGGAAGAAAATTTGCGGCAGCGATTCTTGCCGTCGCGGCTCTGTGCAGCGCGGCATTGGCAGAGGACACCATTAAAGTCGGCGTGTTCCTTCCTCTGACCGGCGGCAGCGCGTTCGGCGGACAGCTTGAGCTGGACGGCGTCAGAATGGCGCAGAAAGAGATGCCCGAAGTTCTGGGCAAAAAAGTTGAGCTTGTCGTCGTCGACAACAAGACTGATAAAGTCGAAGCCGCCAACGCAGTCAAGCGCCTGATTGAGCGCGAAAAAGTCAACGTCATCATCGGAACGTACGGCTCATCGCTCGCCATGGCAGGCGGCGATATCGCTGAAAAAGCCGGCATTCCCATGCTCGGCACGTCCTGCACCAACCCGCTCGTCACTCAGGGCAAAAAGTATGTCTTCCGCGCCTGCTTCATCGACCCGTTCCAGGGCGCCGGCGCCGCGGCGTTTGCCTTTAACGAGATGAAAGCCAAGAAGGCTGCCATCCTCATCGAAGTCACCGAAGACTACTGCGTCGGCCTTGCCAAGTACTTTGAGGACAACTTCAAGAAACTCGGCGGCGCTGTCGTCTCCAAGATGAACTATCAGAAGGGCGACCAGGACTTCACCGCTCAGCTGACGGAGATCATCAGCCTGAACCCCGACGTCGTGTACCTTCCTGCCAACTTCGCCGAAGGCGCCATCATCATGCGCCAGGCGCGCGAGCTCGGCGCAGAGTTCCCCTTCCTCGGCGGCGACGCCATGGATAACCCGGAAATCGTCTCCATCGGCGGCGATTCTGTCGACGGATTCTGCTTCACGACGTTCCCCTACGATCCTGCCATGCCCGGCATGAGCGAGCTGGCGAAGAAGTTCACCGAAAACTGGAAAAAGGCGTTCCCCGACAAGGCTGCAAACGCCAACTCAGCTGTCGGTTACGACTGCTACATGATGATCATGGACAGCATCAAGCGCGCGGGCAGCGCCGAGCCTGAAGCCATCACCGCGGCGATGGCGGCGATGAAGGACTATCCCGGCGTTACCGGCATGACCACTATTGACGAGAACCACAACGCCATCAAACCCGTCGGCATCATGCAGATCAAGGACGGAAAGCGCGTCTATCTGACGAACGTCAACGTCGTGAAATAGCGAAGAGCGCGCTGCGTATCTGTGCAATTAAAAGGGGAGGACGTGTCCGTCCTCCCCTTTTTCAAAACGAACTTCATCGTGTGATCTGAAGAAATGAGGCGAGTTGTCCATGAGCCTGGATATGTTCATCCAGCATTCTTTTAACGCGTTGACGCTCGGAAGCCTGTACGGCCTGATTGCCATCGGCTACTCCATGGTGTACGGAATCCTGCGTCTGATTAACTTTGCGCACGGCGATATTTTCATGCTGAGCGCATATTTTGTGTTTTGGGGGGTCGCTCTGTTCAAGCTGCCCTGGGGAGTCGCCGCGATTCTCTCCGTCGGCGCGACCGCCTGCGCCGGTATGCTCGTAGACCGCGCGGCGTACAAGCCTCTGCGCGACGCGCCGCGCATTTCGGCGCTCATCAGCGCCATCGGCGTTTCGTTTTTCATCCAGAACGTGTGTCTTGTGCTCTTCACTGGAATTCCGCGCCCTATGCCGCGTCTGTCGTACCTCGTAAAAATCGTCAAGTTTGGAAACATCAGAATTCTCCCGTTGGCAATCGTCGTTCCCATCGTCACGGTTCTGCTTGTCCTGGGACTTCTGTGGATTCTCTATAAAACGCCTCAGGGACTTGCAATGCGCGCCATTTCGCGCGACATTGAGACGACGCGCCTCATGGGCGTCAACGTCAACAAGATCATCGCGCTCACGTTCGGCATCGGATCGGCGCTTGCCGCCGCAGCAGGCATCATGTGGGCGCTTCGCTACCCTCAAATCAACCCGTTCATGGGGACAATTCCCGGGTTTAAGGCGTTTATCGCTGCCGTTTTCGGCGGAATCGGATCCGTTCAGGGGGCTGTTCTTGGCGGTCTCATCTTAGGCTTCATGGAAATCATGATCGTCGCGTTCTTCCCGACGCTTTCCGGCTACCGCGACGCGTTCGCCTTCGTGGTGCTGGTG
>JAXEJY010000189.1:0-38242 GCA_034101315.1 Pyramidobacter sp. | reverse complement strand
ATGTTCGCGCGCCTGGTCGCACGTCATGCAGGCGACGTGCTCAAGCTCTGCAACGCGCTTCTGGCACAGCTCGTCCGCCTCCTGGATTTTCCGCTCCAAATCTTCCTGACGGTTTTTCATCTCTTCTTCGCGGCGGGAGATCTTCTCCATCTTCCGGTCGAGATTTTCTTCTTTCTGCTCTAAGCGCCGTTCGCTGCGCTGAAGTTCAGCGCGGCGCTCTTTGGCCTCTTTTTCCGCCTCAAGACGCACTCTGTACACTTCGTCGCGCGCCTCTGAAAGCATGTTTTTGCTGTCTCTGGCGGCATTTGTCTGAGCCTCGCGCACAATGCTGTCGGCTTTTCTGCGGGCGTCGGCAACTTTGCGGGCCGCGACGCTCTTAGCGATGAACATTCCTGCAAACGCGCCTCCGATAAGGCCTAGAAGCGCTCCTAAAATTGAATATACTGTCATCAATAAAAGCTCCTTCTCCATATGAAATTGTCAATGTACACTGGGCGGCAGAACGCACACCCAAGGGATGCAGATTTCCCCTGCACCCCGAAAACGGTCTATAAAAAACCTGTCATTTATTTTACAGTGATTGCCGAATCTTCACAAGTGGAATCAGGAAAAGACGCCGAAAATATAAAAAATTTTTCTAAAAAGCCGGCACAAATCGAAATGCGCAAAAGTCCCAGCCCCCCCAACAGCGGCAAAAAAAGGACGGCAGCTGATACACGCTCAGCGCCGTCCCTTTTTTGCCGCTGTTCACTGCATTTCAAAACTCAATCCTGCGTTTCCTCTTCGATTTCTTCGCTGAGGCGCTCAAAAGCGCGCCGCACAGAAGAAGAGCTGAAACCACGGCGGCGCAGGCGTCCGTCGAGCTTCTGCTCTGTCATGCCGGGAATGCGCTCCCACTGGCGCAGGAGGCGGTACGCCCGCTCTTCTTCGTCGTCGCAGCACTCTTCAAGGGCGGCGTCAATATCATCTCGGCTGACGCCTCGGAAACGCAGTTCGTCCCGTATGCGCCGCGCGCCCCAGTTTTTCTTTCCTTCTGCAAAGAGAACGGCATACGCACGGTCGTCGATCAGACCGACTTCCTCATATCGGTCAAGGAGCTCCTGCGCCGTCTCTTCAGGGCAGTTTTTTTCCCTCAGGCGGCGCTCCGCCTCGCGCCTCGGACGCGGCGAAGCAAGAAGCCGCAGGAGCACGCGCTCCCACTGTACTGTTTCGCTCTCGGCAAACAAATCTATTTCATCATTTGAGTTTTTCATGCTGTCCCCGCAATGTCAAGAAGTCTGCCGTACCGCCCCATCACAGCGCTCATCAGCTCTGGGTATTCGGAGTACGGATTGGCGCACGATTTGACGAGGCTGAACGCCTCGGCGCGCGCGGTCTTCATCACGCCGCTGTCGCGGCTGAGATCGGCGACGCGGAAGTCTGTCAGTCCGTGCTGACGGACGCCGCACACTTCGCCGGGTCCGCGCAGCGCCATGTCGGCCTCGGCAATTGCAAATCCGTCGCTCAGGCGGCAAAACTGCAAAAGGCGTTCTCGGGCATCGCGCGATTTCGGCTGCGCGTACAATACGCACCACGACTGATAAGGCCCTCGCCCGACGCGCCCGCGCAGCTGGTGAAGCTGAGACAGACCGAACCGCTCGGCGTTTTCTATGACAATAACTGTCGCCTCGGGCACGTCCATGCCGACTTCAACGACAGTCGTCGCCGCCAAAAGGTCGATTTTGCCCGAAGCAAAGTCCCCCATCACTGAAGTTTTATCGCGCTCTGACATTCTGCCGTGAAGCATTCCGACGCGGCGGTTCGGAAAACGCGCGCGCAGCTGTTCATAGCGCAGCTCAAGCGGCGAGGCGTCAAAAGCGTCGCTTTCCTCGATGAGCGGACACACCCAGTAGACTCTGTGTCCCTGCGCCATCTCGCGGTCGAGAAAATCTTCCATGCGCGGCACTCGGCTCTCGCCGATGCAGACCGTGCGGATGGGCTGACGCCCTTTGGGAAGCTGGCGTATCACGGACACGGCAAGGTCGCCGTACACGAGCAGCAGAAGTGTGCGCGGAATCGGCGTGGCAGTCATGACGAGGATGTGCGGCGAATACGCGCCTTTTTCGGCTTTTGAGCTCAGAGCGCGGCGCTGAAGAACGCCGAAGCGGTGCTGCTCGTCGATTATTGCCAGTCCTAAATTTTTGAACTTCACCGTATCCTGAATGAGGGCATGAGTCCCGACGACGAGGCGCAGCGAGCCGTCGGACAGCCCTGACAGCACTGCTTTTCGGGCAGCGGCGGGCAAGCCGCCCGTCAAAAGTCCCACATCAACGCCCAACGGGGCGAGCCATTTCCTGAGCGTCAGAGCGTGCTGCTCTGCCAAGACGCCCGTCGGCGCCATGAGCGCCGCCTGATATCCTGAATCAAGCGCCTGAAGCAGCGCCATCAGCGCCACGACAGTCTTGCCCGATCCGACGTCGCCTTGAAGAAGGCGGTTCATCGGCACGGAGCGCTTCAGGTCAGCAGAGATCTCCTCAACAACCCGTTTCTGGTCGTCCGTCAGATCAAACTGAAGCGACGCGAGAAACCGCGCCTGCACATTCGGCGGTGCATTAAACGCGGGCGCCGTTTTCTCCAGAACGCCGCGGCGGCGGCGCAGCGCCAGCCCAATCTGAAGCAGAAAAAACTCTTCAAAGATCATTCGCGCCCGCGCTGCCTTGAACTTCTGCTCGTCTGTCGGGCAGTGCATTTCCCGAAGCGCCGAATCGGCGTCGGCAAAGCCGTATTTTTCGGAGATAAAGCGCGGCAGAACGTCGCTTACGGCGTTCGGAAGCGTGTCGAGGACGCCGGCAATGAGTTTTGCAACACTCCGCTCATTCAGTCCTTCCGTCGAGGGGTACACGGGAACGATACATCCTGTTGTTCGGCTGACAGCGCCATCGGACAAAAACTCGATTTCGGGGTTGTACAGCTCCGGCGATCCGGGCTGCTGCTTGAGCGCTCCGAAAAGAGCAAGCTCTGTCCCAGGGACGAGAACGCGCGCCAATCCGCGCCGATTGAACCACACCGCCCAGACGACGCCCGACTCGTCGCTCAGGCACGCGCGCGTAATGTGCTTCGCGCGCGCGCCGTACCCCGGACGCTCTTCGACGGTGACGACGCGCGCGCGCAAAGGCAGAGGCGGCCCGCCGGGGATCAGGTCTTTTAAAGCTGCCATCTGCCGCCTGTCCTCGTATCGGCGGGGGAAAAAATGAAGGAGATCGTCGACCGTCCGAACGCCCAGCCGCTCAAGGAGCAGCGCTTTTTTCTCGCCGACGCCCTTGAGGACGCAGACGGAGTCGTCGGGACGGATATGCTGCCTCGTCACAGATTCCACGTGCTCTGCGCGTTGTCGAGGAGCATGTTGTAGCGCAGGACAACGGCTTTCGCGTCAGCGACAAAATGGTCGCGGGCGCGGCGGAGCTCGTCAATTTCGCGGAGAATCTGCTCTTTTTTCACGATGGCGTCGCTGGCGGCGCTCTCAGCTTTTCCCTTTGCCTCGGCGATAATGCTCTCCGCGCGGACGCGGGCTTCTGCCAGCAGAGCTTCGCACTCTTTCTGAGCGGACGCTTTCAGGTCGTCTGTGCTGTTTTTCGCCATTTCAAGAGCTTCCTGAAGCGACTCTTTCAGGTGAAGATCCTCGGAGAGGGCGTTTTCAAGCTCTCTGATTTTCATCTGATCGGCGGCGTGCATTTCAGCGTAGCGCTGAAGCGTGTCCGCCACGTGGTCAAGAAATTCGTCAACCTCGTCGGGAACGTAGCCGCGCAGACCTTTTGAAAAGACGACGCCCTCAACATCGACGACGCGCAGGAGATCGCCGTCATTCATCCTGAGCCTCCGCGCCCTCCGGCTCCGGCAGCCATTCGACGACGGCGTCATTTTTCATGGAAATAAGCAGACTTGTATCCGTCAGAGGATACGAGTAGCCCTTTTTCAGTCTGACGAACGTGATCAGACGCTCAGCTGTGCGGCGCGCGTCGCGTTCCGGCTCTCGGGCAAAATCAACAAGCAGGACGCGTCCCTCAAGCAGGGCTTCTTCAATGTCGTTCAGCATCCCTTCAATGTCGTGACGCACCAGAATGATCGCCGAGTCGTCAGGACGGCGAATCGGCTCTGCCAGACGGCGCATTGTGTTCATAAACGATCCGCTCTTCGGCTCATCAGTTCCGGCACGCTCCGGCTTCTCTGTTCGCGGGGCGGGAGTCGGCTCGGCTTTTGCCTCGGCGGGCTGCTGAGGCTTCTCCTTGGGCGCCGCGTCCTCTGAATTTTTTTCTTCCGGAGCGTCGCCCTCTTCCGGCACGACAAGGCTTTGAATCTTTTTCAGATAATCCGCCTGACGCGCTTTTCTGTGGGATTTCACGACAACTTCGCCTTCATTTGCAAGCCCCAGAAGCACTAAAAATTTATTTGCCACCACTATTCCCCCTCTTCTTCATCAGAATCTACCGGTGCCCAAAAATCGATGAGCCGATTCTGACCTCTGTGCTTCCTTCTTCTATTGCCCATTCAAAATCGCCGCTCATGCCCATTGACAGGACGGGCAGCGCAATGCCGTATGACGCTTCAAGCGAACTGCGAAGAGCGCGGACGGACGCAAAGGCTTGACGCACAGCTTTTTCGCCGCCCCCCAGAGGTCCAACAGTCATCAGTCCCTGAACCGACAGATGAGGACACTCTTTCAGGGCAAATTCAAGGAGCGCGGGAGCGCTCTCCATCGGCGCTCCTGTTTTTGACGCCTCTTTGGAGCTGTTCACCTCGATGAGGACATCCATGTGTCTGTCCGTCTCAGAGCAGATTCGCTCGCAGGCGGCAGCGAGCTCCTGGCTGTCAAGGCTCTCAATGATGTCGAAAAGCTCAAGCGCCTTTCGCGCTTTGTTGCGCTGAAGATGGCCGATCAAATGCCAGCACGCGCTCATCTCCGCCGGAAACGCGGGGATCTTCTCTTGTCCTTCCTGCACTCGGTTTTCGCCAAAATGCGACACCAGCCCCGTCTGCGCCGCCGAAATAATCATCTCAAGAGGCTTTGTCTTACTGACAGCCACAAGCGTTATGTCCGACGCCGCCCTGCCGCTGCGCGACGCCGCTGCGCCGACTCGCCCCAGAATCTCTTCTACTCTCTCTTTCAGCTCTACCATAACTGAACCCTTCTTTCTTCAGTACCGGCGGCGTGCAGAATAACAGGATTGCCGTGCTCCAGCCCCGTCGCCACGAAAAACATGCCGTCCTTCAAGGGTTTTCCTGTGATCTTGCGAAACTTCAGCGTGTCGCCGACCAGCTCAAAAACGCCGAACGCACCGTCGCGCAGGACGACTGCCGACTCCGGCACGGCAAGCCCGTACCCCTCGTCGGAGCAGACGAGAAACTCTGTTTCGCGGGAACTCGCCATATCCAGCGTAAAATACGGCATCTCTACAGCGGCTTTCACTTTCTGCCCGCCAAATATCGAGTAGACGCGAACGCGCGAATACCACTTGGCGCCCTTTGAGATCTTTCTTATATATATGTATCCGCGTTCCAGCTGTTTTGCAAGCAGATCTGTGATGTTGAAATAGAAGATCGCCCTCGGCCTCTGCGGCAGATCAATCAGCTTTCCAACGGGCTTTCCGGCAGCGACAGACGACATGTTTTCAAGCCAGTTCAGCTGAGGCGCGCGCGGCAGAAGTCCTGCGCCGGGCCACAGGGACGAGTATTCCCATTTATCTTCAGCGCCGTCAAGCCCGGGAACGAAGTAGCCCCGGCGCGGCGCGGCGATGTTCCTGTTTTTCCCGTGAGAGAACACCGACGCCACAGGGTCTCCGCTTGCGACCGCCGCAGCTTTTCCTCCATGCGCAAACTGAACAGCCCCGCCAGCCGGCGTTTTCAAAACTGTCTCGCGCCACAGAAGAACAGCTCTGACCGGCTGCTCTTCCTCGTAAAAATAAGGCTGAGGCATAACCATGGGCGGCATGGAAACAGCTTTTGTCTGATTGAGCCACGCCAGATAAAACGCCGCCGCCGCCGCGCAGATGAACACGACCAGCACTGCCCGCGCCAGCCGCACGCCGAAAGAAGGCTTCTGCCTGGCTTCCAGTTCTTTGCGCTCCATGCGCCGCACGTTTTCCGCCCCCCTTTTCGCTTCGGATATGTGAAGAAACAGTTTTAATCCTCTCATTTTATAACACATTACGTTCAAAATCACCCCCGCAAAACGCCTCCCCCTCTTTCGCGCCTTTCATCAGGCGTTCAGACGGCAAAACACATGCATACAAAACCATGATTACATGTCTAATCACATAAATTTTTCTTTTTTAGCACGCGACTTATTATTTTTCATCAAGTTTTTTCAAAAAAACACTTGCATATTTTTAAAAAGAGGCGTATAGTTCCACCATGTTGCATGAAATCGTTCACACAAAGCGGAACAATCCGGCAGATGAATTTTTCCTGCCTAACTTTTACGAGGAGGGAACCGAAAATGGATGAAGGAGTCGCACGTCCGAGTGAAATTTTTGGTATGCATGTATTTGACAGAGAGGCGATGAAAGAGCGTCTTCCTGAAGACGTGTACAAGCGCCTTCTGACCGCCGTCGACGGCGGCGGCAAGCTCGACGTTTCCATCGCCGACAGCGTGGCGGCAGCCATGAAAGAGTGGGCTCTTTCAAAAGGCGCGACGCACTATACTCACTGGTTCCAGCCTCTTACAGAATCCACCGCGGAAAAGCACCTCGCGTTTTTAAGCCTTGACGAGTCGGGCAGCCCGATTCAGTCGTTCCGCGGCAAAGAGCTCATCCGCAGCGAGCCCGACGCTTCGTCGTTCCCCTCCGGCGGCATGAGAAGCACTTTTGAAGCCCGCGGCTACTGCGCGTGGGATCCTTCAAGCCCCGCGTTCATCGTTCTGAGCCATAAAGGCGGCGTGCTCTGCATTCCTTCCGTGTTCCTGTCCTACGACGGAACGCCGCTCGACATGAAAACGCCTCTTCTGAAGAGCATCGACGCCATCCGCGAGCGCTCGCTCAAACTGCTGAAGCTGTTCGGAAACCGCACTGTCCGCTCCGTCGACGTGACGATCGGCGCTGAGCAGGAATATTTCCTGATTGAAGAGTCAAAGGCAAAACTGCGCCCCGACATCGCTCTGTGCGGCCGCACGCTCATCGGCGCCCCGTCGCCCAAGCCTCAGACCGTCGAAGCGCACTATTTCGGCGCGATTCACCCCCGCGTCCTCGCCTACATGGAAGACGTCGAGCGCGACATGTACCGCCTCGGACAGGTTCTCCTGACGCGTCACAACGAAGTCGCTCCGTGCCAGTTTGAGTTCGCTCCCGTTTTGGCAGAAGCCAACCGCGGCTGCGACCAGAACCACATGCTCATGGAAGTCATGAAGAAAATGGCGCGCCGTCACGGATTCCGCCTGATGCTGCACGAAAAGCCGTTCAACAACCTCAACGGCAGCGGCAAGCACCTCAACATCTCACTGCGCGACAGCGAGGGGCGCAACCTCCTGAAGCCGTCGAGCAACCCGCGCCGCAACCTTCAGTTCATTTCGGTCCTCAGCGCGTTTCTGTTCGGAATCGCCCGCCACGGCGGACTTCTGCGCGCGTCAATCGCCTCAGCCGGCAACAGTCACCGCCTTGGCGGTCATGAAGCGCCGCCTGCCGTCATGAGCGTCTACGTCGGCGACGTGATCAACGGAATCATCGAGAGCATCAAAAACGGCAGCGTGCAGAACATGCCCGGCTCGACGCTCATCGACCTCGGCGCTGACCGTCTGCCCAGCGTCAAAGCTGACAGCTCAGACCGCAACCGCACGTCTCCCATCGCCTTCACGGGCAACAAGTGGGAATTCCGCGCCGTCGGAGCGCCTCAGGCTCTCAGCGGCCCTCTGACCGTTTTCCTTGCCATCTGGTCTGAAGGCATTGAAAAGTTCAACGCGCTTCTCGAAGAGAAAATCAAAGGCGGACTTGAAACCAGCGATGCCGCTCTTGAAGTCATCCGACAGGCAGCCATTGAAGCCGAAGCCGTCCGCTTTGAAGGCAACGGCTACGATCCCAGCTGGCCCGAAGAAGCCCGCCGCCGCGGTCTGCCCGTGTGCAACTCAACTGTTGACGCGCTGGATCAGTACCTTCTGCCCGAACACAAAGAGCTTCTCACCCGCCTCGGCATCATGAGCGGGCGCGAAGTTGACGCGTTCCACGAAATTCGAATTGAGCAGTTCGCCGAGGCGACAAAAACCGAGGCCGCTGTTCTGCGCAGCATGATGTTCGAAGGCGTTCTGCCTGCCATCACGAAACAGATTGCGCGCGAAGGTCAGGCTCTGTCGCTTCTGCCCGCTTCCATGGGCGACCGCACTGCTCCGTGGACTGCGACCATCGAAGCCCTTGCCGACGTCAAGTGCAGCATCCTTGCCGCGCTCAAAGAGCTGGATGCGTGCCTTGAAAAGAGCGGAACGCTCGCGCCTCACGACGCCGCCGTGCTCCTGACGGACACGCTCGTCCCCCTCATGGAAAAAATCCGCGGCCTGAGCGACTCCGCAGAGCGTCAGATTGCCCGCGATCTGTGGCCCTATCCCACGTACCGCGAGATGCTTCACATCGAAACGCTGGCGTAAACCGCCCGCGCACAAACACGCACATGCTTTAACTTTTCGTGAGTTCGAGACGTCCGCCTCCTCAAAAAAATCAGATTGCGTCCCCCCTCAGGCGCAATCACCCCATTCAAGCGTGCATTGCTCTCTCCATGTGAAAACGTCCTTCCAAAGCACCGGACGTCTCGTTCGCCACGGATTACGCCGTAAAACACTCCTCTTCTCTGCCGGCAGCCAAGCCCTTTGCTGAAAGCAGAGTACGCATCAGCACAAAAAAACAGCGCCGGATATGAGCGAATACCTCATATCCGGCGCGTTTTTTCTGTTCTCATTTCGGTCATAAAATGCTATAGTTATGTTTTGAACTGCTTTTTGGAGATTCTTTTACACTCGCCGCGGCGCAAAGGAGATCTTTTCTATGGAAGAACACACTTTGAACGGACACTGCGCAGACAGCCCTTTCCGCAGTTTCTGGTTCTGCACGCTGTTTGCCGTTTGCCTTGCCCTGCCCAATCTCGTCTATTCCGGCACAACCTTTTTTCAGACGCTCCACCTGATGAAATGGGTCGTCTCGCTCGTTCCCGTCGGACTCATGGCGCTGAGCGCCGGCGGAAGCGCGCTCCTTGACGGAAACCGGAGCCGGCTGCGCGTCGATTTCTTCGGCTGTTTCTGGCTGCTCTACGCGCTGTTCATCACGCTCCAGCCGCTGTGGGTTCCTCTCAGTTCCGTCTCGGCATGGCGGCGCGAATGGTTCTTCTTCGCCGGCTGCTGCGCGTTTTACCTCCTCGCGTTCTCGTTCTTCTCAGAGCGCTGGCTGCGCCCCATCCTGTGGCTTGCCTCGCTGAACGCCGCCGTCAACGGCATTATCGCCGAGTGTCAGATTCGCGGCTTCGTCAGCCCCTTCGGACCAATCAGCCTCATTATGCCGACGCCCGGAAACTACATCGGCAACACAGGACAGCAGAACATGTTCGCCCTGTGGATGGCGCTGGCGCTCTTCTCGTCGCTCTTCCTGTTCGCCTGCTGGGGCAGCAATTTCACGCGGAATCTCGCGAATAAACTAGCCGTCAGCGCAAACCTCCTGTTCTACGTGATCATCGCGTGGTGTCTTATCAGCTCCACGAGCCGCTCAGGAATTCTGGCGTTCTGGGTCGGCAGCGTAATGATGTCGCTCTGCGTTTTCTTCACCGACAGAGACCGCGGAAAACTGCGCCGAATCGGATTCGGAATTATTCTGTTCTTCATCGTCTTCGGCGTGTTCTTCCTCGCCGACACGGGGCGCGGATTCTCCTTCCTCGTCAAAACCCGCGACATGATTGAAAACATGGGGGACCTCGCGGCGCGGCGCGAAATTTGGCAGACGTCGTGGGAAGTGTTCAAGCTCAGCCCGCACACAGGCGTCGGACTGGGACAGTACAAGTGGCACTACCTCATCGGTCAGAGAATCGCCATGCTCGCCGATCCTTCGATGAAATGGCAGTTCACCTACTGGGCGCACAACGAAATTCTCCAGTGGTTCTGCGAATTCGGAATCTGGGGCGGCGCGGCGCTTCTCGCCGCCGGACTCTTCTGGCTTGCCGCGTTCTTCCGCTTTCTGCGTCAGCACCGCGGACAAACACTTCCTGCCGCGTTTCTGTGGAGCTCGTCATTCCTCTTCCTCATCTGGTTTGACGCGCTGTGGACACGCCCGTTCCACCGCATTGAAAATTCTCTGTGGATTGCCTTGGCGTTTGCCCTGAGCAACAGATATCTGTTCAAAAGAGAAAGCAGCGCCCCCGCGCGTCCGGCGTCAGGCGCTGTCTGCCGAGCTGCCGGAGCGTTTCTCCTCGGCACGTCAGTTCTGGGATTTTGGTACGGAATTGACGGCGTGCGCGGCGACCTTTATCTGCGCGCCGCCGAAAGCAAGACGAGCGACGCTTCAGAAAAACAGCTCCTCATTCAGATAGCCCGCTCGTATCCCATGGCGGAAGACTTGGCTGAACGGCAGCTGGCGCTTTTGCAGATCAAGCTCGGCGAGACGTCAAAGAACATGGACGTCCTTGCCGACGGTCTGAATAAGCTCATCGCCGTCTTCAGAAAACAGCCGACGGCAGAGGACTACGTGACGCTCATGCGCTACGCTCAGCGATCAAACATCAAAAACCTCCTCGCGTTCCTTGAGCGCTACTCGCCCCCGCCGCGAGCGCAGGACACAGCGATTTCCATTCAGCCTCAGATTGCTCCGTCCGTCGGAATCACAGCGCCCGTCCCCCCCTCCAGACCCGGCGCCGTCATCACCATCAACTGATAAAAACGCCCTGAAGCCGTCGCGGCTTCAGGGCGTCTTTTATGCGCATAGCGCTCTTTTCGCAAAAAAAACGTCTCCCACAGGAGACTCAGAGAGCCGTGGCGCCCGAAAAGCTCCTCTTACCGCTGCTTCCTTCCGGACCTGACGGGGTTCAAGGTTTTTCGCCGCACGGGGCTGAGTCTCCTGTGAAAGACGTGCCTTCACAGCTTATGTATGATATCACGCGCAGAGGAGGGAAATCAAGAGAGAAACATAATTTTTTTCATGTAAACTCATGTGCGGCATCTCATTGAAATGTTGTATGCTTTTGCCGTGAAGTTTTCAATGAACTCAAAACTCAAACACGAAAAAGCAGGAGTCTGAAAAGACTCCTGCTCAAAAATAAGCCTTATATTCACCGACTTGGAGCTACTCGACGAAGTGGGGCAGATATTCTTTTTCAAGATCGCGGAAGTGGTTATATCCGATCAGTTCTTTGTACTCGGCAAATGACGCGATCAAATCTGTGCGTCCGGGTGCAATGCCGTCTTTAATGACGTTCAGATACTCAGTCATTCCCTTAACAGCCGCAAAGAGCGGCCCGACGGGCACGCTGATTCTGGCGACGCCAGCGGCTTTCAGCTCGCCAACTGAAATCAGCGGCGTTTTTCCGCCCTGGACAAAATCGAACAGGTTGATGCTCACAAGACCGTTAATCTCCTTGACAGCGCGCTTGATATCTTCAATCGTACGAGGCGCTTCAACAAAAATCATGTCGGCTCCGGCTTCAATGTAGGCGTTGCCGCGCCGGATCGCTTCGTCAATTCCTGAAACGGCAATCGAGTCCGTGCGGGCATTGATGATGAAATCAGGATCCATTTCATCGCGAACACGGGCACAGGCTTTAATTTTAAGAACCATTTCCTGCACGGGCACAATTGTTTTACCCTCCATGTGTCCGCAGCGTTTGGGGAACATCTGGTCTTCAATGTTCATGCCGGCGCAGCCAGCTTCGATGTACTTTCGTGTCACATACATTGCGTTGATTGAGTTGCCGAACCCCGTATCGGCATCCGCCATCAGCGGAATATCGATTGAATTGGCAATCGTGCGGGTAAAGTCGCACATTTCGCCAAAAGACAAAAACGCCATGTCAGGCAGTCCGAGCAGAGTTGCCGCCAAACCGAAACCGCTCGCCTGAACTGCTTTGAAACCGGCTTTCTGAACGAGCTTGGCGGAAATTACATCATGAACTCCCGGAACGACGAGAGCTTCTTTCTTTGTGAGCATTTGACGCAGCATTGTGCTTTTTTTCATCGCAAAATCTTCCTCTTTTTATTGTTTTTTATTTCGTGCAATCTTCTCGTTGACGTACGGAATCAATCCGCCGGCGCTCATAATTCGGGAAACAATTTCAGGGAATGGCTTAAAGCGGCATGCGCCTTTTGGTGACTCCACAGTTCCGGCATCAAAATCGACGCTTACAACTTCACCGTTCTCTATCATATCGACAGCCTCGGGACAGACGATTATTGGCAAAGCCTCATTGATGGCGTTTCTGTAGTGAATGCGGGAGACACCCTTGACGATAATTGCAGAGACGCCCTTTACTCGCAGACATGTAACAGCTTGCTGACGCGACGAGCCGCATCCCCAGTTCTTTCCAGCCACGATAATGTCGCCGGGCTGAACTTTTCCGGCAAACTCAGGATCCAAATCCTCCAGCGCATGCTCGCCCATCTCTTTATCATCACGAATCGTATAGGTGTAGCGACCGGGGAAAATAACGTCTGTGTTCACGTCATCGCCGTATTTCCATACGCGCCCCGAAATTTTCATCGTGCTCCCACCTTTCTGAGATCTGTAATTCTCCCGTGCAGAGCCGACGCGGCAACTGTTGCCGGGCTGGCGAGATAAATTAAACTGTCAGCAGCTCCCATGCGCCCTTTGAAGTTTCTGTTCGCTGTGGAAATGCACACTTCACCGGATGCCAGCGCGCCTTCGTGATTGCCGCAGCACGGGCCGCAGCCGGGATTGCAGACAACGCAGCCAGCATCAAGAAGCGTGTCAACAATTCCCTCTTTCAGGGCCATGCGGTACACGCGCCACGAACACGGAATGACGACCATGCGGACAGCCGTTTTTTTGCCCGAGAGAATACGCGCGGCAACACGCAGATCTTCAAGCCGTCCGTTTGTGCAGGAGCCCAGAAATGCCTGATCGATACGCAGTCCCTCAATCTCGCTGACAGGACATCCGTTGTCGACAAAGTGAGGTCTGGCAACATACGGCTCAACGTCCTCAAGGCGATAGGACAGCTTGCGATCATAAACAGCGTCTTCATCCGCCCAGACAGCGCTCCACGGTTTCTTCGCACGGGAAGAAACCCAGTCATACACTTTTTGATCCGGGCAGCAGACGGCGTTTTTCGCGCCCATTTCAATTCCCATGTTGCAGAGCGTCATGCGTTCTCCAAGAGACATTTGAGCCACAGAACTGCCTGAGAACTCAACAGACATGTAATCGGCGCCGTCAGAGCGCATGTCATGCACAATCTTCAAGATGAGGTCTTTTGAAGTAACACCCGGTGCAAAATCGCCTTCAACGCTGATTGAAATGCTCTGGGGAACGCGGAACCACAGACTTCCTGTCGCCCATACAGCCGCCATCTCAGCTCTTCCGATTCCAGTGGAGAATGCCCCCAGCGCGCCGTGCGTGCATGTGTGGCTGTCTGTTCCGACATTGATCAGTCCGGGCAGTGCAAATCCGTTTTCGCACATAATTTGATGACACACGCCGCCGCAGCTTGTCACGTCATAAAAATTAGGAATTTCCTGTTCTGCAACGAAACGGCGCACCGTTGCGTGGTTTTCAGCGTGCTTCATCGTCGGAGCTGGAACAGCATGATCCATCACAAAGACGATTCGGGAAGGATCATAGACTTTTTCAACGTCAATCTTTTTGAAAAAATCGATGACCGCTGCCCCGTTATCATGGCTCAGACAAAAATCTGGAAAAGCTTCAACCAGATCTCCGGCACTGACAGAGGAATGAACCGCATTGGAGAATATTTTTTCTGCAAAAGTTTTACCCATGGTAAGCTCTTCTTTACTCTACTCGTCCTGTTCTTTCAAGCTCTGCTTGAAGAAAGGAACGACGATAGAAATCAATGAAACAGCCAGAAGCGCCAGACTGATCGGGCGCGTCACAAAGATTGCCGGGCTGCCGTCTGAAAGGAGCATTGACTGGAAGTAGGACTGCTCTGCCAAAGGCGACAGGATCAGCGCAAGAACCAGAGGAATCATGGACACCTTGCAGAGCGTCAGGAAATAACCGCCCACGCCGAAAAGCAGCATAACCCACACGTCAAACATGCTGTTTCTGATCGCAAACGTTCCAATAACGCAAAGAACACAGATAATAGGCGCCATAATGCTTGTGGACACTGTCGTAACGCTTGACAGATAACGAGCGGCAATCAGCCCCATCAGAAGCATGAAGAAATTAGCAATAAAGAAGCCCACGAAAATGGTGTTGACCAGTTCAGCATGATTTTGGAACAGCATTGGGCCTGGGTTAATTCCGTGAATCATCAGAGCGCCGATGAAGATGGCTGAAACGCCGTTTCCGGGAACGCCAAGAGCGAGCATGGGCACCATGGAACCGCCCGTCACTGCGTTGTTCGCTGTTTCCGGCGCCAAGAGCCCCTCGACATGTCCAGTTCCAAAAAGCTCTTTTGTCTTAGAGCAGTTCCGCGCGTCGCTGTACGCGATAAATGAAGCCATACTTGTTCCGGCGCCGGGAATTATACCGATAACCGTTCCTATTACTGAAGAACGCAGGATCAGCTTCCAATGAGGGAGCAATTCTCTAAAGCGCGGAAGTTTGCGTCCAGTTTTGGAGATCGTCGACATGTCAGCGATAAACTCCTGCTGGCACATCTGAAGCGCCTGAGAGAATCCGAACAGCCCGATGATCGCGCAGGCAAACGGAATGCCGCTCATTAGGTCGAGGATATCAAATGTAAGCCGATTCTCTCCAAGGATGGGATCCATTCCCACACATGCAAGAACAACTCCCAGAAATGCAGAAAAAAGACCTTTTAAAAATGACTTTGAAACAAGGCTGACGATGATTGACAAACCAAAGATAGCAAGAGAAAAATACTCAGGCGGTCCAAATTTCAAAGCAAACTTTGCAAGAAGCGGAGCCAGCAGAGCGAGTGCCAAAGCGCTGACGATTCCGCCGACAAACGACCCCGTTACAGAAAACCACAGAGCTTTTGCGCCCTCGCCCTTGGACGACATCGGGTAGCCGTCCATCCACGTCGCAGCAGCTGACGGCGTCCCCGGAACGCCGACAAGAATCGCGCTGATCGAGCCTCCGTAAACAGATCCGCAGTACACGCCGACAAGCATGAGCAGCGCGATATCCGGCGACATCGCAAATGTGACGGGAATCAGGAGGGCAATAGCCATAGTCGCGGAAAGCCCGGGCAGAGATCCGATAATGATACCGCCCAAAACGCCGGAGAACGACGCGAGAATCCCTATAGGAGAGAGCGCGTTGACCAAAGCAGACATAAATATATTCATATTATTCTTCCTTCTTTATGAGTTTTTCCTAAAAGAGAACACCCTTAGGAAGAGGGACATTCAAGAACATCGAAAAAACGCTGAAGAGCGAAGTCAGAAAAATAACTGTTGTCAAAATGATAAGACCGTAACGTCTGTTTCCCAGAAGCAGCGTCAAAGCCAAAAGCAAAATAAGCGAACTGGCATAAAACCCCATAAGAGGAATCGCGCAGACATAAACGACTGTCCCCAGCAGCGCAAAGCAGAACTTCTTGAACTTCTCTGCCCCCTCTTTTTTATCAGCTTGTTCAGCAACCGCTGAAGAGCACGACAAAGATCTTTTTATACCGATAACACAGACGCACGCAAGACACAGCAGAGCAACACCCGGAAAAGCTCTTGTCTCGTACGAAAGCTCAGTCAGCGTTGAATAAAGATATACACTTGCGCATAATGTCAAAAGATAGAGAAGAAATTCTTTTTTCTCTTTGATTTGAAGCATATAAACAGCCCCCTCTGTTCATTTCTCAAAGTGCTGCACAGTTCATAAAAACTGTGCAGCACTTATATTTTCCCGATTATTTGCCGGAGAGTTTTTTGTAAACTTCCGCTTTTTCTTTAATTTTCTCAGCGAATTCAGCTGATTTCAGATATGCAACAGGAATTCCAAGATTTCCCATCGTCTTGACGTATTCCGGATCAGCCATCACTTTAGTAATCGTCGCGTCAAAGTATTTCACGACTTCATCAGAGACTCCGGTAGGCAGGGCAATGCCGCGCCAAACAGAGCTTGTCCAGTCAAAGCCCATCTCTTTCGCCGTAGGAACATCGGGCATAGAAGGATCGCGCTTGTCAGCAAAGATCATAATGGCTTTGAGGTCAGGCAAATCCTGAACGTCCTCAACTCCGCCGGCGGCGGCGTCGACATGTCCGCCGAGCAGATTAACTTTTGCATCGGCACTTAAAGGAAAAAGCGTATGCTTCAAGCCGCCTTGCTGCTGAAGAACCATCATTGTGAAGTGGTCATTCGAACCAGTTCCGGAAGTTCCGACGCGGACTTTTCCGGGGTTTGCCTTTGCAAATGCAATGAACTTCTCAGCTGTGGCAAGCTTTTCATTGTCTTTGCGCACCATCAGAATGTCCGGGCTGTCGACAAGCTGAGCAATAGGGGTAAATGATTTATAGTCATAAGGAAGCTTTTTCACCAGCGGCTGGATCGTGAGCGAGCTTGTAATCTGAGTCAGCGTGTAGCCGTCCGGAGCTGCTTTAGAACCGCGAGTCTGACCGACTGCACCGCCGCCGCCAGGATAGTTCACGACAACAATCGGTTTGGGGAAATACTTGTTGGCAAACTGCGCAAAGATTCGCGCTGTCGTGTCAGAGCCGCCGCCTGCGCTGTACGGAACAATAAGAGTGATCTCTTTTTCAGGGAACGCGGCAAAAACAGGCGAAACGATCAAAAGCAGAGCCATAACAGCGAAGACAACTTTACTCAGCGATTTCAAACTTCTCATATTCCATACCCTCCTAAAAAGACACGCAATACACTCAAAACGCTCTCTACAAAATATCCTCATATCCCGCATGTTTTTTCATATACGCAACCAATCCTCCCTCAGCTAGGATACGAACCATCACCGTCGGCAAAGGTTCAATTGATATTTCTTTATTTTGAGTAACATTCAAAATGACAGAACTTCCCAGACGACACTCCAAACGGTCTCCGTCCTGAATCATGTCTGTGTCGCATTCTATGAGCGGAAGACCGATGTTAATGGCGTTGCGGAAAAAGATGCGCGCAAAAGACTTTGCAATGACGCATCCGACACCAACGTGCTTCAGCGCAACGGGGGCCTGTTCCCGCGACGAGCCGCACCCGAAATTTTCGCCTCCGACAACAAAATCGCCCGGAGAAAGCTTTTTTCTGAAATCCGAGTCCAAATCTTCCATAACGTGATCGGCGAGCGACTTAAAATCAAGAGTTTTTGTGTATTTGCCGGCGATAATCAGATCCGTATTGATATCGTCGCCGTATTTCAGCGCCTTACCGGAAATAAGCATGAGAAAAAGCTCCTATTCTCTGGGATCAGTGATTCTGCCGGTCAGCGCCGACGCCGCGGCTGTCGCCGGAGATGAAAGATAGACGAACGCTTTGTTGTTTCCCATTCGCCCGCAGAAGTTGCGGTTCGTCGTGGAAAGGACGACTTCACCGTCCCCTGGAACGCCGCCGTGTGTCCCGACGCATACGCCGCATCCTGGCGGCATGATGACGGCTCCGGCAGCGACGAGCGCCGCAAGCGTTCCATCCTCCGCAGCCTTCAGGAGAATACTGCGGGACGCGGGATAAACGTAGAACCGAACGCCCGGAGCAATATGCTTTCCTTTCACGATTTCAGCTGCCGTACGCAAGTCCTCCAAACGGCCGTTTGTGCAGCTGCCAATGACGACCTGATTGACTTTTACATCTGTGTGCACTTTAACGGGCTGGACGTTGTCAACAAGATGAGGGCATGCAAGGAGAGGCTCTATCTGGGGCGCGTCAATCTCCAGCGTTCGGCTGAAAACAGCTCCAGCCTCGGAAGCGACGCCCGTTGACGAGTCGCAGATGAAACCGTTCTTTCCTCCCATTTCCGAGACCATGTTTGCGATCGTCGCTTTCTCTGCGAGCCCCATCGACTCAAAGATATCGCCGTAAAACTCGACGCTCTTGTAAATTGCTCCGCCGGCGCCTAAAAGCTGAATCACATGCAGAATCAGGTCTTTTGCAAAAACACCTTTCTGCAGTTTTCCGGAGACGACAACTTTTATCGTCTCCGGAATTTTGAACCACGACTTTCCCGTCAGCATCGCAGATGCCAAATCAGTCGAGCCGACGCCGGCGGAAAAAGCCCCCGTCGCACCATACGTACACGTATGTGAGTCAGCGCCGAGGATGATCATCTTGCTCTTCACGAGACCTGACTCCAAAAGAAGCTGATGACAAATACCTTCGCCGGAGTCATACAGGCGGATTTTCTGTTTTTGAGCAAACTCTCTCATTAGAACATGGAGATTGGCAATCGTCTGATTGGGCGGCGGAGCGGCATGGTCGATCACAAGAAGAACTTTTTCGTTGTCAAAGACGTTCACTCCGCCCATGCCCTCAAAAGCTTTAATTGCCATCGGCGCCGTCGTGTCGCTTGCCATCATCAGATCAACTGGTGCAATCACAATTTGCCCCGCTTTGACGTCGCGCCCGACGCGCTCCGAAAAAATTTGCTCAACAACAGTTTTTCCCCGCCTACACTCCATTCTCTTCGTACCCCATCTCCATTGAAATCTTCCGGGCGCCTCTGACAACCTCCTCCAGCACTCCCTGAATCTCTTTCTCTGAATACCTCGCGGAAGCGCCGGAGATTGTCAGACCGGCAATCACAGCTCCAGAACTGTCACGAACCGGAGCTGACACGGCAAAGGCCCCGACAAGCCGGTCACTGATCGACACCGAATACCCATTTGTCCTTATCTGTTCAAGGTCTTTTTGGACTTCTTCTATGCTTTTGCCCAAATCTGCTTCATTGTCGCGAAGAATCTGCTGCTGCTTTTCCGAAGGAAGATATGCCAAGAGCAGCTTTCCCGAACCACCGCGATAAAGAGGCAGATTTTTGCCGAGCGGAATCACATAGCGCAGCGTTCTTTCGCTGTCAATTTTGGCGATGCACACGCGATGATCATCCATGACGACGTTGATCTCTACCGACTCTTTTGTTTTGTCGGCACATTCGCGCAGCGTCGGACGCGCTATTGACGAAAGCTCCATGTCCATTTCAACGACGTGTCCAAGCCGAAAAAGAACGCGCCCGAGCCGATATCCCGTTCCGCCCGGAGCTTTTACCAAAAAGCCCATTTTTTCAAGCGAGGCAATGAGGCGGACAACAGTCGTTTTTGCCAGACCGGTCAATTCCATCATCTGATTCAGCGTCAGTGTCCTGCAGTTGAAATCAAAAATTTCCAGCAATGAAAGCGCGCGCTCAACAGCACGCACAGAATCCTTTTCGTGAATTTCTTTTTCCATATTCAATCATCCACCTCAAGTACCGCTTAGCGGTTTCAAAAACCACTTTTTACAAGTTGAACAATACCATCTTTTTTTATTTTGTCAATGTATTTTTTAGAGACACAAATGCACGTTCAATTTCTTTTACGTCATTTTGTTCCATCTCCCTTCATCAGCTGACTGCTCGCCAACTCCGTCGCATACAATCTTATATCAGCTTCAATTACCCAACAACAATCAACGGACTAAATGCCGGCTGCAAACGAAGTGCCGCAAAAAACATAATTATAGAATCCAAAGCAAAAACCCGAAGCGGCTTTCAGAGAGAATCTGAAACCACTTCGGGCTTTTAGCGCAAACAAAAAAGACGCTTCCGCATACACGGAAGCGTCTTTGTGTTCATTTTAATGGTGGAGGTAAGGTGACTTGAACCCCTGACCTCTTGAATGCCATTCAAGCGCTCTCCCAACTGAGCTATACCCCCACTATGCGCCGATGAGGCGTAGACCTCAAAACGACTTGTGTATCTTAGCACGCGCCAGAAAAAAAATCAAGCACTTCTTTTGCAAAAAGCTTTCTCCGTTTTCGGCAGCATATGCTCAGAGGGCAAAAGAGCTTGACAGCTAAGGAGTATTAGCTTATAATTTGGCTAATAAACCTTAGCCAAAGGAGCTGAACATGAAAAACGAACCGGACACGAAGCAAAAAATTTTGACCGAGGCGCTGAAGCTGTTTGCGCGCCGCGGCTGCCGCGCAGTGAGTGTCGATCAGATTGCGCAGGCGGTCGGCGTTAAAGCGCCGTCGCTGTACAAGCATTACCGAAGCAAGCAAAGCATTCTTGACGCGATCATCGCTGAAATGGATCGGCGCGATTATGAACGGGCGCATGAATACGGCGTCCCGGCGGGAACAGCACAGGAGATGCCGCTTGAATATCAGTCCGCTGAGCTTCAGAAAATTGCCGAGTTCAGCAGCGCGCAGTTTGCGTACTGGACAGAGGACGAGTTTGCATCGAATTTCAGAAAAATGCTGACTCTGGAGCAGTTTGCCAGCGAACAGATGTCCCGTCTGTACCACCAGCACATCTGCACAGGACCGCTGAACTACGTGCGCGACCTTTTGGAGGGTCTGAACGTCCCAAACCCGTCTGAGGCGGCAGTGCGTTTTTTTTCACCCATGTTTCTGCTCTACAGCGTCTGCGACGGCGGCGCGGATATCAAATGGGCAAAGGATACGCTCAAAAAACATTTTAACGCTGAGCTCCTGCGCCTCAGCTCTGAAATTTCGTCTCAAGAAAGGAGTACCGACCATGAACTACGTTAAAAGCCTGAAATACATGACGCCCGAACTGATGTCAAAAATCATGGGGCCCAATCCCGTCAAGCTGACTGAGGAACTTCTGGCGCGCCATGCTATCCCTGAAGGCGCCGTTGTGTGCGACCTTGGCAGCGGACAGGGGCTGACGTCTGTTTTCCTCGCCAAAGAGTACGGCTTTACCGTCTATGCGGCTGACCTGTGGAGCGAGCCGGAGGACAATCAAAAGTTTTTCGACCGCATGGGACTCTCGCGCCAGCAGATTGTCCCCGTTAAGGCGGATGCTGACTGTCTGCCGTTTGAGCGCGAATTTTTCGACGCCGTTGTCAGCGTCGACTCGTACCACTATTTCGGGCGCGACGCGGGTTTTCTGGACGCAAAGCTTTTGCCGTTCGTCAAAAAAGGCGGCCTCATATACATCGCGATTCCGGGGATGAAAAAAGACTGCCACGACGCGCCGCCAGCCGAGCTCCTTCTGTCGTGGACGCCGGATCAGCTGGACTACATCCACGACGCGCGCTACTGGGAGAGCATCCTCAGCCAGAGCCGCGGCGCTGACATCCTCTCCGTCAGCGAGATGGAGAGCAATGAAGAGGTATGGGACGACTGGCTGAAGCAGGAAAATGAATACGCCGTCGGCGACAGAAAAGCCATGAACGCCGGCGGAGGAAAGTATCTCAACTTCATCTCCATCATTCTGCGAAGAAGATAATCAGGAAAAGTCTGGGTCTTTCTCGTTTTTTCGATTTCTGGCGTTTACACAAAATATTTTACGCTCTCCATCGCCGTGATGCCGACATTTTATCTTTCTTCAGTTGCCGTCATCTTTATCGGCTGTTTCTGGCCGTTTCTTGTCGGGACGATTAACGGGATTCTGCTCATCGACCAGAAGTACATCGACAACGCCAAGGTGCTTGAGTTCCGCGGCTTCAAGCGGCTCGTCACGGTCATTCTGCCGGCGGCGTCGCCGATGATCCTCGCCGGAGCGGGGACGGCGCTGAACTTCGCGTTTATCCTGCTGACCGTCGCGGAGATGTTTGCCACGAACTCAGGCATGGGATATTACATTCAGTACTACGCTGACTTCTCTGACTACGCGCGCGTCTTGGGGGGCTTGCTGTTCACGATTGTCGTCATCGTCACGATAATGACCTGCTTTGACCGCTTCAAGAAACGCGTTCTGTTCTGGACTTTAAATGAACATCACTATGACTGACGCAAAAAAAACGGGCAGTACCGGCGAAAAACATCTCCGCGCGTACTGTCCGTTTTTTTGCGTTTAAAGCTCCATATCAAGCAGAGCCATGCCGAGGGATTTTCCGTGGCGGTCGACGGCAAGGCTGCGCGTGACTCCTCCGCCTAATGAGTTGTACAGGACAAAATTCATCGAGCAGATTGAGTCGACTTCGTAGCGCTTCACTTCGCCCAGGCAGATTTCTCTGTAAAAATCTTTGACGCGCTCCGCCGTGAGCTTTTCTTTCAGCATGGGATAATCGGCGTCGTCGTAGGGAATGACGCAGATGTTGCACAGATTGCCTTTATCGCCTGTGCGCGTATGGGCTATTTCGCCTAATTTCATCGTTTACACCTCGCAGTAGCTGACTGTCCACGGCACATCGGCGCGCGGGACGAGTATATTTTCGACGGAGACGACGCGCCGCACTTCGTAGTCGATTCCTGAGCTTCCGGCGGGGCCGTTTGTGTACATGCACTGTATTTCGCGCACGACGGCAAGCGCCTCTTCCTGCGTTTTCGTGCGCGCGCAGATTCTCAGGCGTATTTCGCTGGACACGACGGGCGTGATGATCTTTGAGATGGCGTTTTTGTAGAGTGAGTTGTAGCCGATAAAGTCGACGCGGTACTCATCAGGGTGAACGCCAGTGAGCTCAAGCCTCTTTTCGACGATGTCAGCGCACAGCTGCGCGCGCGCCAGTGCGTTGCTGCCGCCGAAGCTGAGCGACGCGTCGCCGATAAAGCAGTCACGGTAGCCGACGTTCACTTTGTACGTGTCGGGCTCGCCTTTTGACGAGGCGTTCTGCACGAGGACTTTGTCTTTTTCGAGCGTCGTGAAGGTCACTTTTGAAAAGTCGGCAATTCCGTCGGGGGTGATGTAGCATGACGGATCGCCGATTTCGTACAGGAGCTGCTCGCGGCAGACGCTCTCGCACACTGTGCCGCCCGAGCCCGCAACTTTTGTCACGAAGAAATCACCCGTCTCGTCAATTTCGGCAATCGGGAATGCCAGCCGGTGCAGATCGGGAACGTCTTTGCGCCCGGGATCAGCGTAGAAACCGCCCGTCAGCTGACCGGCGCACTCAAGGAGATGACCAAGCAAAATTGCCTGACCCATGAGGTGTTTCTGACTGGCTGTCCAGCGGAACTCGTGCTTGAGGGGCCCGACGAACAGCGCCGGATCGGCGACGCGCCCCGTGATGACGATGTCGGCGCCGTTGTCCAGCGCCTCGCAGATGGGATCGCCGCTGAGATAGGCGTTTGCCGACACGACTGTTCCGTCGAGGGTTTTGAGGGGGACTTTTCTGTCCCACAGAGGAACATCGCTGTAGCGCGCGAGGCGGTCGAGGATGTCGTCGCCCTGCACCATCGCGATTTTCATGCCGGAAATGCCGAGTTCCCGCGCGATTTCACAGATTTTCTCAACGGCTTTCGGCGTGTTCGCCGCGCCCATGTTGGAGATGATTTTTATCCCGCGCTCAAACGCCGGTTTGAGAAACCTTCTCATTCTGGGCTCGAGCTGAGGATTGTATCCGCGCTGAGGATCGCGTATTTTCTCCTGCTGCGCGTCAGCGATTGTCCTCTCGGCAAGACATTCAAAAACGAGATAGTCAAGACTGCCTTTTTCGATTAGCTCTGTCGTCGGCTCAAAGCGCTCATAGCTGCACCCGCCTGAGCCGCAGCCAATTCGAATTTTCTTCAAATTAAACGCCTCCACAAAAAAACGGTATAAATATAATAGCGATTTATTATATCATATTCCGACGCGGAGGACATAAAATCTGTACTCTCCGAATATCACAAACGAAAAAACAGCGCCGTTCCCTGAGGAAACGGCGCTGTCAGCTCTGCTTTTTTACCAAACGCCTCCGCGTGTTCAGCGCTTCAGACCGTGGAGCGCTGAACGAAACCAGCCGGAGAATTGGCGCTCTGGTTCGCGCGGCTCGGCGTTTTTTTTCGGCAATTCGTCAAACAGGCGCAGCTCATACCCGAACAGGCGCGCGGCGTCGCTCAGGAGCAGAAACGCCAAAGAGCTGCCCGCAAAGATGACGATCAGCGACGACTCAAACATCAGCGCAAGCGCCGTCAAAAGAGCCAGAAGAAGCCTCAGTCCCACGGGATTCAGGCGCTTTCCGCGCGCCCAGCGAAAAATCACAACTCCGAGAACGCCAAGCGCGGCGAGGTTAAAAATTTTTTTCATCATTGTGCATTTCTCCTTCATCAGAGTTCTTCAAAGAAGTCTGCCGGCATCGCTGCGGCGAAAACGCCGCGCCGGCGGGCAAAAAAACACTCCATATTGATTATTATATCTCATGATGATTTTTGCACAAGCGGAAGACACAGCAGCCTGTCCCGTCAGGCTGAATCTGAACGGGGCAGGCTGCGATTATCAGCTGTTTTCTTAGGCGCGCAGAGCGTCGACGCGGTCGGTTCTCTCCCATGCGGGCATGGGGTCGAGGTCAATTCTGCCCATGTGCCCATAGGCGGCAATACGGCGGTACTGAGGTTTGCGCAGTTCAAGGTCGCGGATCATGGCGGCGGGGCGGAAGTCAAAGTTCTCGCGCACGAGGGCGTTGATCCGCTCCTCGCTCACCGCTGACGTGCCGAACGTCTCCGCCATGACCGACACGGGCCGCGCCACGCCGATGGCGTAAGCGACCTGAATCTGGCAGCGCCGCGCCAACCCTGCCGCGACGATGTTCTTCGCCGCATAGCGCGCCATGTACGCGCCGGAGCGGTCGACTTTCGTCGGGTCTTTTCCGGAAAAAGCGCCGCCGCCGTGCGGAACCATGCCGCCGTAGGTGTCAACGATGATCTTGCGTCCCGTCAGCCCCGAGTCAGCCATGGGGCCGCCCTTGACAAAGCGCCCCGTGGGGTTGACGAGGATGCGGGGATTTTTCATCAGCTCAGCGGGCATGACAGGCTCGATGACGTGACGGACAATCAGCTCGCGCAGATCCTCAAGAGAGACGTCGGGGCTGTGCTGAGATGAAACGACGATGGTGTCAGCAGCAACGGCTTTGCCGCCGACGTACTCAAGAGTGACCTGCGTCTTTCCGTCGGGGCGCAGACAGGTCAGAAGCCCGTCTTTGCGGACTTTCGTCAGGCGGCGGGCAAGGCGCTGCGCCAGAGCGAACGGCATGGGCAGAAATTCGGGCGTCTCGTCAGTGGCGTAGCCGATCATCATGCCCTGGTCGCCCGCGCCGATTCTGTCAATCTGGTTGTCGTCCATCTCCGACTCGCGGACTTCCATGGCTCTGTCAACGCCCATGGCGATGTCGCCGGACTGTTCGTCGATGGAAGTCATCACAGCGCATGTCTCGCAGTCAAAGCCGAACTTGGCGCGGTCGTAGCCGATGTCGCGCGCCACGCCGCGGGCGATGCCGGGAATGTCAACGTAGGCCTTCGTCGAGATTTCACCGGCGACCATGATAATTCCCGTGGTGACCAGCGTCTCGCACGCCACGCGCCCCATGGGATCCTGAGCGAGAATCGCGTCAAGAATTCCGTCGGACACCTGATCCGCCAGCTTGTCGGGATGTCCTTCAGTCACTGATTCAGAAGAAATGAGAATTTTTTCAGACATTGCACGAAACCTCCAAAAATGTTCGCCGCGCACAGCGGCACTGCCATAAAAAAAAGAGCCCCTCCGCGAGGAGAGACTCAAAAGTTCAGACTGAGTGCAGCTCCTCTCATCATCCGACCCGAAAAAACCTCCGGTCTCTGGTATTAGCACCACTCTCCTGAAAATCAGGCAGGTTGCCGGGCTTCGCAGGGCCAGTCCCTCAGCCGCTCTCGATAAGAGTTCAATTGATAAAGCTCCATCATTATACACAGGATTGCAGAAAAGTCAAATCAAAAACACCGCAAAAAACTGCTTATTTTTCAGCATATCCGCTCAATTTCGCCGCTGTTGAGGGCGTTCAGCTCTTCGACAAACGGCTCAAGGCAGCGCTTGAACAGCGCGGCGCTTTTCTGTCTGGACGGCGGCAGCGTTCTGTTTTCCAGCATGTAGCACACGCGCGGCGGGGGCGGCACGGAAAACTCGCGCAGTTCAACGTCGTCCGACAGGCGCGCAAACGACCGGGCGACCGACAGAGGGCAGATTGCCCAGTACGCGGGGCTGTCCATGAAGTTAAGCAGAAGCGCCGCTGTGTCCACGCGGACGTGCGGCATGACGGACGGATTCCACCACCTGTCGTGCCAGCGCTGAATTTCCGGCGGAAATCCCATATAGAGCTCATTTCGGGAATCGAGAAGCGACGGGTGAACGGCGCCGCGCGGCAGATTCCTGTTGCGCCGGGAAACCAGAAGCATTTTCTCTTTCAGGATCGGCGTCGTCACGACCTGTTTTGACTCCATGGGGAGAATGACAAATCCAATATCGGCTTTTCGCTCTTCAATGAGCCGGTAAATTTCGGGCGACTGCTGCGAGCGGATTTGGAGGTGAAACGGCGCGTCCATGCCCGCCAGCTGACGGTACAGAGGCGACATGAGATGGACGTTCACGCTGTCGATGCTGGCGATTGACAGAGACATTTCCTGATGAGCGCTCTTCAGATTCATCGTCTCATTCCACAGCGCCAGCCACTTTTCAGCGATGGGAATAAACGCCCGCCCTTGGGGCGACAGAGTGACGCCGCGGAAGCCCTGCCGCCGCTCGACAAGCTGCATTCCCACTTCCTCTTCAAGAGTTTTAAGGCGGTGGCTGATCGTCGACTGAGAGACGAGCATTTCCTCCGCTGCTAAAGAAATGCTGAGCTGATGAGCAATTGACAGAAATGTCTGTATGGTGATCAGATTCATCGACGGCTGCCTCCAAACGTCAAACTGCCGTCATTATACAAAAATTTTCAAAAAAATGCAGGGGCGCTTCGGATAAAAGCACCCCTGCACACAAAAAACGTAAAAAGCTGTGCGCGCGGAAAAAATCAGCCGCGGTTGATCATGCTGGCGTCCCAGATCTTCTCGCTCTTGGCGACGAGAAGCGTTCCGGCGATGTCACCGGTGACGTTCGCTGCCGTGTGCGCTGTGTCAATAAGACGGTAGAAGCCGCCCAGAAGGCCGCCCAGCTCGACGGGAAGTCCGACCATGGACAAGAACAGAGGGCCGAGGACAATGCCGCCGCCGGCGACGCCGGGAGCCGCGATGGCAATGATAGTGGACAGGACGCAGATGTACAGAAGCTGTTCAACGCCGAGCTGAACCTGATAGAACTGCGCCACGAAAATGGCGAAAATCGTGGTGAAGCACGCGCCGCCGCTCAGGTTAATCGTCGCGCCGAGGGGAATAGAGAATCAGCTCAGCGTGTCGGGGACTTTGTACGTGTTCTCCGCGACGCTCAGCGTCGTGGGAATCGTCGCCGCAGAGCTGTTCGTCGCCGTCGTCATCAGAAGGATCGGGACGAGGCTCTTGAACCACGTTCCAAGACCGACGCGGCAGTAGCAGACGACGGGAAGCGTGAAGACGAGAAGGATGATGAGCACGCAGGCGACCCAGATGGTGCCGATGAACTTCGCCAGCGATGAGAACAGCTGAGGCCCGTAGAACGCTGTCGCGTGAGCCATGAGGCAGAACACGCCGATGGGCGAAAGCGCCATGACGCCGTCAATGATCTTGTAGATGACTTTAAGGAACGAAATGACGCCGTTTTTGAAGCTGGCGGCAGGCTCGCCGACGAGGACGACTGCGATTCCGCAGCAGATGGCGACGAAGATGACCTGCATGGTGTTTCCGGCTGCCATCGCGGCAATCATGTTCGAGGGCGCCAGATTCTTGAAGAAGCCGAGAAGGTCAATTTTCGTGATTTTCGTCGTCAGAGCGGGAATGTTCTCAAAAGCCGCGCCGATGCCGGGCTGAAGAAGTGAAGCGACCGCGACGGAGAGAACGCATGACGCGAACGTAAAGAGCACGTACGTCAGGACGACTTTTCCGCCCAGCCTCTTCAGCACAGCGGCGTTCTCAAGGTGCGCAATGCCGCCGACGACAGAGCAGAAAACAATCGGAACGATCATCATTCTGATGCCGTTCATCCACAGATCGCCGACCCATTTGAACTTCACTGCCCACTCAGGACTGGCAAGCCCGAACATAATGCCCAAGGCAAACATCACAGCAACGCGCAGATACAGATTCTTTTTCGACATGAACCAAGACACTCTTATTCCCTCTTTTCCAACAATATAGACTCGAAAATTAATGAGCAAACGCGCAAAAGCCCGCGTTATTTCTTGATTTTGGAGATTTCCTCCGTCACTCGCAGGAACTCGTCAATCTCTTCAGGCGAGTTGCAGTGAATCGGCGACACGCGGACGACGCCGCTCAAGCCGAACGACTCGACAATGCGCTTTGAATAGTGGCTGGGGGACACGCGCTCAAAGACGTGAATGCCGCGCGCGACGTATTCTTTCGCCGCCTCAGACGGGGTGAGCGCGTCAAACGTGAGCGCCATGATGAAGTCGCGCTTCGTCAGGTCAGGATAATCGCAGCAGACATTGACGCCGCTGATCGCTCTCAAGCCCTTGACCTGATCTGTCCCCTCAAGGGCGCGGTTCAAAAGTCCGCGCTCCTGAAGCTCAATCCGCGCCATTCCCTCGCAGAACAGCTCGCGGCGGTCGCTGCTTCTGATGTACTGAGCGCCCAGCCAGCAGACGTAATCGGCGATGGCGCTGATTCCGGCGAAGACGTTCGGCGCCGTGCTGCCGAGCTCCCACGTGTCCTCGCTGTAGCACAGAATTCTGTTGTGCGGCAGACGGGCGCAGCGGTCCGACACCCAGCCGATTCCAGAGCCGCGCATCCCGAAAAACTTGTACGGCGCAAAGTCGAGCGCGTCAATCTCCAGAGCGTCGACGTCCACAATGGCGTGAGGAACGTGCTGAACCGCGTCGGCGACGACGTAGATGTCCGGCTTAATTCGGCGGGCGGCGCGCGCCATCGCGGCAATGTCGTTGATCGCTCCCGTGACGTTTGACGAGAACATGCAGCTCAGCAGAACAGTATCCTTGTCGACGAGGCGCTCCACCTCGCTCACGTCTATTCCGCCCGTTTCAGGATTGCTCTTGAGGACGCGCAGCTCAAGCCCCATTCTCTGCGCGTACATCTGAACCGAGTCAAAGCCCGACGGATGCTCCAGAACGGACACGACCATGTTCTTGCCGGGCGTGCTGCCCGCGATCGCTCCAATGATGTTGAACATCACCTGCGACGCGGAAAGACACGTGACGATGGAGCCGGAATGGGCGTTGAGGATCATGCGGATATCCTCGTAGCCTTTTTTTACCAGAGCGTCCTGAACGTTCGCCTGAGCCTGATGGCGTCCCGGGCAGTCAGGGTGTGAGTCAGCGGCACATGCCGCGTCGAGGCACGCCTTCAGCCGCAGAGAGCCGCCGGAGTTCTCAAAGAAAATTCTCTTGCCGAAGCTGTCAGCTTCAACGTTGCAGAATCGGGCGCGCACCTGCGCCTGAATTTCGGGGGAAAACAGAAGCCCCTTCGGATAGTCGTTCGGATTCGTCGTCATGATTGCCTCCGTCTACAGTGAAATATTTTTCAGAAAAAACAGAACAGCCGTAAATTTCTGTAGAGTCTATCACGCCGGCTCATCTCCCCGCAAATGAAACGTTTCGTTAATAAATATTCATTTTCCGAATGAATACAAAAGCATTTTGGAGCGCAAAAAAAAGCGGGCACGGCTGAAAAACCGTGTCCGCTAGGACATGAACAGTTTAGATGCAGTGGATAAAATCTTCAAGAACGCGCTGGCAGGTATCGCGGTCAGCTTCCGAGACTTTCAAAGCGAGCTTGCGAACGAGCTCTTTCTCGCGTTTAAGGTGCTCTTCATAGCAGGCTCTGCCCTTTTCAGACAGAAGGATTTTATAAGAACGGCGGTCGCTTTCGTTGCGGCTGCGCTCGACAAGTCCCATTTCCTGAAGGCGGTCAATCATGACTGTGACCGTTCCGGTCGTCAGCTCCATGCGGTCGGCGATGTCCTTCATGCGTATATCTTCATTGCGTCCGATGACGCAGATTGTTCTCAGCTGAGGGGGCGAAAGGCGTCCCAGCTTTGCAACAGCGCCTTCCCAGCCGTACAGACGCTCACAAAACTCGACGATTGTCGATGTCATCCTGTCCAGTGCTTCTTCGCTGATCATAAATACTCAATCCCTTTCCATGCACTTATAATATTTTCACAAAAAAGACTTTGATGAAACTCGTTTTGCTTGATGTTAGATTCTAGCATAAAACTTTCCATTTGAAAACCACCGTATCTGCATTTTCAGCATGTTCAAACTTTCGGCGCGTGAAAAGCCTCTTTGAACGGCAAAATAGCGTCGTTTAACAGAAAAATCGCCGTTTTGCACTCATTTGAGCGCATGTTTTTCATCTGATTGTACCTTTTAACGCGGCGCGTCCGTTTTGAAAAAGTGAACTTGAACACAAAACAGTTCAGTTTCGGGAAGAATCCGCTCTTATTTATTATTTCAAATCAAAATTCTTAACTCGCAATTCTTGACAGGACGCGCCGCTTGCTATAGTCTGAAAAAAAACTCTGTGCCGATCCAATGACAGCGAGGCTTTCGCGCTGAGCTGTCTCTTCATCTGTGGGGGAATAAAAATGACGACTGAAATAAAACTCTGCATGGGAAGTTCCTGTTTTGCCCGCGGAAACAATGAACTCCTTGAATTTATCGAGGAATACGTCGAAACAAACGATCTCGACGCCGTGATTGAGCTTTCCGGCTGCCGCTGCATCAACGCCTGCGACGAAGGCCCGAACATCTACATTGACGGCGTTCTCTACCACGGAATGACCCGAGAAAAGCTGCTCTCCGTTCTCCAGACGATTAAGCCAGAGGCATAGACTCATGGAAAAGATGTATCCCGTCTACACGCTCAACAATGAATGTCAGGACTGCTACCGGTGCGTGCGCCGCTGTCCTGTCAAGGCAATTCGCATTCGCGACGGCATGGCGCAGGTCATTCCGTCGCGCTGCATTGCGTGCGCCGCGTGCGTTCTGTCGTGTCCCAGCCAGGCAAAGCAGGTGCGCAGCGACGTTGAAAAGGTGAAAAAGCTCTTCCTTCAGGACAAAAAAGTCATCGTCTCTCTGGCTCCAAGCTGGCGCGGTCCGTTTGAATACTCGCAGACGCGCATGATTTCGCTGCTGAAGAAGCTGGGCTTTTACGCCGTCAGCGAAACGGCTTTGGGCGCGCAGCAGGTGTCCATCGCGTCGGCGCAGATTCTCAACGACGCCTCATCAGGACTGTTCATCTCCAGCGCCTGCCCCGTCATTGTCGACTATGTCCGCCTCTACCGCCCTGAATTCGTCAAGAACATCATTCCGCTCGCGTCGCCGGCGCTCACGCACGCGCGTCTTCTGAAAGACACGTACGGAGACGACATCAGCGTCGTGTTTATCGGGCCGTGCGTCGGCAAGAAAAATGAATCTGACCGCCACCCCGATCTCATCGACGCGGCGCTGACGTTTGACGAGCTGCGCGTGTGGCTGAGGGACGAAAACATCACGCTCGACGAGGAAGAGGAAGATCCAAACGCCTGTTTCGTGCCGGAACACGCGTATGAAGGGGCGCTCTACCCTCTTGACGGCGGCATGAACGAGACAATCCGCCGCGTCGGCGTCAAAAAAGAAGTTCAGCTCATCAACATCTGCTCGCTCAATCTGTTCCGCAGAGCGCTTGAAGAGTTCAGCCTGGACGAGCTGAAACAGCCTGTGTTCGTCGAAGCTCTGGCGTGTATCGGCGGCTGTGTCGCCGGTCCGTGCATCTCGACGCGGCGCAGCAGCTTCTCCATCGTCTCCAAAGTCATGGAAGAAGCGCCGGAGCGGGAGAACATCCCCGTTCAGCCCGACACGCGCGTGCCGATAGACTACGAAGCGACGCCCGTCAGCCGCAAAACGTACACGCTTGAGGAGATCAACTCAGCGCTTCACAAAATCGGCAAGTATGAGCCGCGCGACGAGCTAAACTGCGCCGGCTGCGGATACAGAACATGCCGTCAGATGGCAGCGGCTCTGCTCGACGGCGACGCTGAACCGTCCATGTGCGCGTCATACATGCGCCAGCTGGCGACGAAAAAGGCGGCGGCAATGCTGACAGGTATGCCTTCAGCCATGGTCATGATCGACAAGGAGTACAACATCATCGAGGCGAACGACGCATTTGTCAGAGATTTTATCCACTGCAAGGACAGACTTATGCGCTGCCGCGAGAAGATCATCGGTCAGCCTGTCGCGTCGGTTCTCGACTGGACGGACCTGTTCAGGACGGTTTTTAAGACGGGCAAAGAACTGGTCAAAGAGCGCTATCCCTACGAAGGAAAATACTACGAAGTCCGCATTTTCCCGCTTGAGCCGGCAGAGAGCATCGGCGCGATCATCACTGATATCACACAGAGCCAGAGCAACCGCGAAAAAGTCGCCAAGAAGGCAAACGAAGTCATCGCGCGCAACATCTCCATCGTTCAGGAAATTGCCTGCCTGCTGGGAGAGCACATGGTTGAGACGGAATCGATTCTCAGCTCGATTGCCGATGATTCTGACGACGAACTGAAGGTCTGACGTCATGTTCATCGATATTCACTGCGAGCAGCAGAGAAAGTTCGGACAAAACGCGACGGGCGACGCCTTTTTGAGCTCGCGTCAGCCGGGCGGACGCCTCATTGCCGTTCTTTCCGACGGTTTGGGCAGCGGAATCAAGGCGAACATTCTGGCGCTGATGACGTCGACCATGCTCCTGCGGTTCATCGAGGAGGACATGCCCATCAAAAAGGCGGCAACGACCATCATGAACTCGCTGCCCGTCTGTCAGGTGCGCAAAATCAGCTACGCGACGTTTTCCGCCGTCGACTGCGACGACGAGGGCAACGTCAAGATCGTCGAGGAAGGAAACCCTGATTTCATCTGGCTTCGCGGCTCAACTCCCATGAAAGCGGAATGTCAGACGATCGTGTCGTCGTCGTTTCCGAACAGAAAGATGAAAGTCTACCGATTTAAAGCTCTTCTGGGCGACAGGCTTGTGTTCTGCTCTGACGGCGTGACGCAGGCGGGGCTGGGGCGTCCGGAGTACCGTCTGGGACTTCGGCGTTCGGGACTGCAGAAGTTTGTGTGCGCCGCCGTGGAGCAGTCGCCGGAAATCGCCAGCAGCACTCTGGCGTCGCAGATCATCGCCAAAGCGCTTGAAGCGGAGGGCAACGGTCAGGCGGGAGACGACATTTCAGCGTGCGTTCTCTATTTCAGAAAGCCGCGAAAGTCCGTCGTCTTCACGGGCGGCCCGTACAATCAGAACAGAGACGGCGAATACGCTCTCGCGTTCAGTCAGTTTGACGGGCGCAAAGCGATCTGCGGCGGCACGACGTCAAACATCATCTCGCGCGAGCTGAAGCGCCCCATCACGACACCGATATGCTTCACAGGCGGCGACCTTCCGCCTCTGTCGTACATGGAGGGCGTCGACCTGATCACCGAGGGAATTCTGACGCTGACGCGCACGCTTGAGTACCTTGAGCGCGGCGTGCTGAACTGTCAGGACGCCGCCGGTCAGCTGGTTCAGTTCTTCATGGACTCAGACGTCATCGAGTTCATGCTGGGAGCAAAGCTGAATCAGGCGCACTACGATCCGTCTCTGCCGATTGAAATGGAGCTGCGCAAAGACGTCGTCCACAAAATCGCTTCAGTCCTTGAGAAAAAATACCTGAAAAGGGTTGTCATACAGCATATTTAAACAGGGGGAAGATTGAAATGAGCGCAGTAAACGTAAGAATCTGTCTTGGAACAACGTGTTTTGTCATGGGCGGCGGCCAGCTCCAGAGCCTCGTCGACGTTCTCAACGAACGATACGGCGACAAAGTGAACGTGTCAGGCGAGAGATGCTTTGAGGTGTGCTCCAACGCCGATTCGTTTTCCCAAGCGCCTTTTGTCATGGTCGACGACGAGCTGATCGGCTCTGCAACGCAGGAAAAAGTCATTGAAGCCGTAGAGAAGAAGCTTGCCGCACAGTAAGAAAGGAATTTTCCATGATCACACCGCAGGAAACAGATACAAAGCGAATTAAAAGGGAGATACTCGTTCGCCTAATCAAAGCGTTCTACTCTGAGGACTTCGGAGAAAGCGCGCGGCGGATTCCCTATGACATGCGCCCCAAAGGGTGCGAAGTGCCTTATCGCTGCTGCGTCTACAAAGAGCGCGCCATTCTGAAAGCGCGCACGCTTGCAGGGCTTGGCATTTCCCTTGAGGACGACGACGAATGCACGCTGATGAATGAGTACGCACGTCAGGCTGTTGCTCCGCGTCCCGCTCCGAAAGCGCCTCTGACCGTCGTGGAAAGCGCGTGCCAGGGCTGCGCTCCCAGCCGCGTGTACGTCACAGAGCTGTGCCAGAACTGCGTTGCCCGTCCCTGCATGAGCGCGTGCAAATTCGGCGCGATCATACACGAGGGCGGACGCTCATTCGTCGATCCCGTAAAATGCAAAAAATGCGGCATGTGCATCAACGCCTGCCCCTACGGCGCCATCGTCAAAACAGTCGTTCCGTGCGAAAACGCCTGCCCTGTTGACGCCATCAGCAAGGACGAAAGCGGCATGGCGCGAATTAACCCCGACAAGTGCATTTCGTGCGGCAAGTGCGTCTCCGCCTGTCCTTTCGGCGCTGTCAACGCCCGCAGCCAGCTCATCGACGTCCTGTCGCGCATTCGAGAAGGACGCGAGACGGTCGCCATGATCGCTCCCGCAATCGTCGGTCAGCTGCCCTGCACCGCTGAACAGCTTCACACCGCGCTGAAAAAAATCGGCTTCAAATACGTGTACGAAGTGGCTCAGGGCGCGGACATCACTGCCCGCACAGAAGCACATGACCTTCAGGAACGTCTTGAGCGCGGCGACGCGTTCATGACGACGTCGTGCTGCGCCGCGTACAACGAGCTTGTCGCCAAGCACCTGCCTGAAATCAAGCCGTTCGTATCCGACACGAAGACGCCCATGTACTACACGGCGGAAATCGCAAAGCGCGAGCACCCTGAAGCCGTCACCGTGTTCCTCAGCCCGTGCTTTGCCAAGCGCCGCGAAGCGCTCGGCAATCCCAATGTCGACTACGTGCTGAGCTTTGAAGAGCTCGGCGCGACGTTCATCGCTCTGGGAGTCGACGTCGCGTCGTGCGAAGGCGAGGAGTACGAAGTCTCAAGCTCCAAGGAAGGACGCAACTTCCCGCTGACAGGCGGAGTTGCTGCGTCTGTCGTCGCTGCCTGGCGCGGAGAAGAGGGCGCTGTCAAGCCGACGACCGTCAACGGTCTGACGAAGGCGAGCATCCGCGACCTGAAACGCTGGGCAAAGACGGGCAAATGCGAGCTGGGCAACCTCATCGAAATTATGTCGTGCGAGGGCGGCTGCATCGGCGGCAACGCCTGCCTCAGCGCTCCTAAGCCGGCAATGGCTCAGGTGAAGGAGTACAGCGGAAAGAGCTTCTCGCTCAGCGACGCACAGGCGAACGCTTAGGACAAATCAGCGCAGCTTATAAAAAGCGGAGAGAAAACAGAATCCTGTTTTCTCTCCGCTTTGCTTTTGCGCCGGCGCTATTTCACTTCAAACTCGCCGACAAAAATTCTCTCTTTTTTCTCTTTCAGCCGCATCGTGACAGACTGCCGCTTCTGATTCTCTCTTCCCCAGTCGGTGAAGAAGTCGAGCTGAATGGCTGTTGACTCGCTGATGATCTGCTGCGAATGCCCGTAGAAATTGACTTCGACGCGGTAGACGCCCGGTTTTGCCTTTTTCAGGGAATAGTCTTCAGGCCCGTAGCCCTGCGTGTTGTCGGGCGAGACGCGGCCGCCCTGATACGTGAGCGGGTGCGCGTAAAACGCCTCTTCGCCGTTGGGATCGATGACGTGCAGGTCAATGTCCGTGTTGTCGGTGTCCCACGAAAGGACAACGCGCAGGTCAAGGGGCATCGGCGCGATAAACTGCCTGTCCATAAAAGACGTATTGACGGACGGATTGCGCGCCAGAAGGGCGTTCAGCTCCGAAAGGGCAATGACTTCAATGCCGGGGAAAACGCGGTCAAACGTCAGTCGGACGGTCTCGTACAGCATTTCAGCGGCTTCCTGCGCCCTCCCTGCCCGCTCCAGCGCGAGCCCCAAGTCGCGGAACGACTGCGGCTCGCCGCGCTCAATTTCCAAAACGCGCCTAAAAACGGTTACCGCCTGCCCGGCGCAGTCCGTCTGCATAAGGCGCCGTCCCAAAAGGCGCAGGATCTGAGGACTGTCGAGCTTCATCTCGGCAAGATTTGACAGGACGCGAAGCGCCAAATCGCTCAGCCCTCTCTGCGCCAGAATGTCGGACACGTCCAAAAAGAACGCGGCGCTCGTCATGAAGTCTGGGCGCTCGTCGAGATAGATTCTGTACAGGTCTTCCGTCTTGGCGCTCGTCATGCGGGCGCGGTACGGCGTGTCAGGACGCCACGGCTGAAGCCGAATCACAGCAGCGGCGCGAGGGACGGGCGCGCCCTCGCTCTTCTGCGGCGCGACCTCTGAGGAGGATCCCGTCGGCTCGACGGCGTTTAAAGAATCCTCAATTGCTTCAAGCCCCCCGTGCATCCGTCTCAGTCCTGCGAAGAGCCTCGGCTGAGGCGAATGAGGCGGCTGATTTTTCGGGGGCGTATATTTTCCCTTGGGGAAATCTCTGTTCCACCACGTCTGATACTCTTTCCACTCCTGCGCCACGCGCTGGAGCTTATTTTTCTCCGTCTGCGCGCGGCTGGGCATTTTCGCCCTCAGGGCGTCCGCGTCTTTTTTCAGCGATGCCGGCGGCTCTATGTCGTAGCGGACATAATCTTCAGCGGTATCCAGGACGATGAGCGATGTCTCGCGGCTCGCAAGGCCGAACGCTTTGCCGACTCGGCGGATTTCAGCCGCGTTCAGACGGTACTCTCGCGAGAGGCTTTCAATTCTCATCGACGCCCAGATAAGCGGAACCATGTCAGACTGGGGCGCAGAGGACACGTCCGGCGTCACAGCGCGCTCCCCTTCTGTATCCAAAATGACAATCTCCGGCGCGGCGCCTTTCAGCCTGCCTGACACCGCGAGGCAGTCGCCATCGCGGCGCACGCTGACGCCGTCTGCGCCGCGCACCGCAACGCGCGCAGGCTGGAACGTCAGCACGCGCGCAGCCGCGTCGTCCGCTGAACACCCCGTCAGGCTGACGCAGTCTCCGCCGCTTTCCCAGCTCAGCCCGCGCAGCCGGTCTGTGTCGCAGCCCGGCGCAGAGATCACAGAGAAGAGCGGCGCGTCAGGCGTTTTCATCGCCCCAGCGCTGTACGTGTCAATTCCGTCGCTGAACAGAAGATACATGTCAGCGCCTGACGCCGTGTTGAACTTTTCAAGCGCCGTCGCGCCGTCACAAACCTCAGATTCAATGGCGGGGCGCAGTTTTTTCCATTCGCCGCGCGCGAATGTGCGCGTCTGAGCCTCGGCGTTCCGCGCGATGACGAGGGTGATTTCAGCGTCGTTCAGTCTGCCAAGCAGAGAGTCGAGGAACGCCAGTTCGGCATCCCTGTCCCGCTTCAGCGCTGACATGGACGCATCCCACAGCACTGTTACTTTTCGCGGCGTCTGCGCTGATTTCGAAACACAGGGAATTTCGGCGTAGAAGTAGGTCTGACCGTCGCGGCGTCCCAGAACGCAGTCCGCGGCATGTACGTCAAAAGCCAGTTCCAGCTCGCATCCCTGCGCGAAGAGGGCGCCGGAAGCAGACACGGTGTACGCGCCGACGCTCATGCCGCTGCGCGTTCTGTCAAACGGAGACCTGACGACGTCCGCGTTCTGCGCTCCAACGAGGCGAAGCTCGACAGAGCATTCCGGAACGGCACCGAAATTGAGCGGAATGTTCCAGAGGACCTTCTGTCCGACTGCGCGGCGCAGCGTCTCGGTGTAGGTCACGCTGACGCGCCGCGTTTTTCCCGCCGCGACGGGATAGACACGCACTCTAAAGTTATTGCCCTCCGTCTTTTCAAGCAAAGCCGGATCGCTCTTGCTGCGGACGATCTTCTCGAACGTATGGCGCCCTTTCTGTTTCTCCACGGGAACAGCCGGGCGCATTTCGCCGTCAAAATCCAGCGCAAAGCCCGTCACCGTCTGATCGCCGCGCAGAGGAAAGCACAGTTCGCCCTCCAGGTCGCGCGAATTGGGATTGTACAGCGTCATCTCGACGCATACCTGCGCCAAAGTCCCCGCCGCCTCGCCGCGAA
>JAXEJY010000188.1:0-3533 GCA_034101315.1 Pyramidobacter sp. | reverse complement strand
ATGTTTTCCAGCCCAAATGCAATTTCCTCGCGCACGGTGAACGTGCAGCCTGAAAGAGTCAGCAGAGGGTTCTGCTGGACATACTGGACATACGGCGAAAGCGCGAGCGCGCTGACAGGTTCCGCGCCGAAAACGCGGATTTCCCCTGTCACCCTGGCGGGCATGTGCTCCGGAACAGCGCCGCACAGCAGCAGCGCCAGAGAGCTTTTGCCGCTTCCGCTTCCTCCGGCAATCAGCGCCCAGCCGCCGCGATTCAGATGAAACCTGGGGATATTGAGAATTTCCGCGTCGCCAGAAGGACTCGCTACAGCAGCGCTGCAAACCTCTACAGCCTGTTCAGCGTCAGGCAGCGGCGGAAGTTCTGCGCCGCCGCGCGATGCGTGTAGACTCGTCCGTTTTTTCGCCAGCCCGAATCCTTTCATGTCGAGCGCCGCGCTCCGTGACGGGAGATCTCCGAGAAGCCCCAGAATCAGCGGCAGAAGAAGGGCGCACAGACTCTTCACCCGTTCGGCGAACGACCCGTGAATGTTGACGCCGCGGGCAAGCTGCGCCTCCTCTATCTGCGCAAGACGCTGCTTTATCTGCTCTGTCAGCAGAAGGGGACTCGCCAGCAGAAATCCAAATTTTGCGGACACGTTCGACGCAAAAATACAGCGAATGACATCTTCTGTGCTGACGCATGAAAGCCACGCCTGCCCTGCCGCTACGATGGCAAAAATCCGCAGCCACAGAAAAAACGCGCCGGAGTTGGCGGCTACCTGCTCGCCGCGAACCAGCGAAAAAAACACTCCGCCGTGCACAAGCCACAGCCCGAAAGCCAGCGGCAAAGTCATCGCCGCGATGAACTTCAGGCGCTTACGCCCACCTCTGACGGCAACAAAACTGACGGAGAAAAACGCAATAGGGAGCGCCGCCCAGAGCGCCGGCAATAAAAGCGAAGCGGCTATTGCTGCCGCAAAAGCCGCCGTGCTTCGATGAATCTTCTTAGTTTGCAGCATCAGGGAACTGCGCTCTGATCTTCTTGGGAAGCTGCTTGATGATGAACCACGAGATCAGGCAGCTGACGACCTTATCGGCAAGGTTCGCGCCAATGACAGTGAGCGCGACGGACTGAAGGAGTTTCGTTCCGACAGCGGTCATGTAGGCAACGAAGAAATCCGCGCCGCTGCCCGTGACGCCTCCGAAGAGGTACGTGCGAATCGGTGTCGCGACAAGCGTCACGAACACCGTGACAATGACGCCGGAAATGATGGTCTTCACAGGGTTGCTGAACATGCCGCGGCGGGCAAGAAGACCGGCGACAAGGCCGATAACCATCGCCACGGGAGCAAATGCCGCCGCCGTCGGAGCGCTGATAACGCCCCAGATGAGGTTCGTCGCAAGACCGGTCAGCATTCCGACCCAGGGTCCCATGAGAAGCGCCGCGAGAATCGTTCCGATTGAATCAAGGAAAATCGGCAGTTTCACGGCGCTGGCAAGCTGTCCCAGTCCCATGTTGATCGCAATGCATACCGCAACGAGCACAAGTGTCTTATTCTTCATCGTTCTTTTCTCCTTTATCAGCCAGTGAAATTTTCAATTCGTCATACGTTGAAAGAGGACAGTGTTCCCTTTCAAAAACAAAGCCCGGCAGAAAACCGACGACAAGCTCCATCGTCGTTCGGACGACAGAGCCTTCCATCAGATGTCCGCCCATCACCATTCCGTTCTCGTCAGAGATGCAGATATGAAGATGCTCTCCTCCGGCGTCAATCGTTCCGCTCAGCGACAGCACTTCAAACGTGCCGTGCAGAAGCGCCGTCTGGCTCTTTCCGGCAAAACGCACTGCCGCCAGAGAGAGACTTCCCACGCTCGCGGCGACAAATGCCGCCCGCTCGTGAAACGGAGCGAGCGCCGCTCTGAGTCCGGTTAAAAGCTCATCGCCCGGCTTCAGCCTCAGCGCCGTGAAGCTCGCCGAAGAAAGCATGTCATGCGCGTTCATCAGCTCCATTTTTACCCCCTTTCCCCCATCACTTCAGCATCGTTCCAGAACAGTCAGCGTTTATTTTTCGGCATAGACATTAGCACAGATATGAATAAAAATCCAGAGTTGCAAAGCGTTTTTGGCGATTTCAAAATGACCAAAAATACAGCAAAATTTATAAAAGCCGAGGCGGCGCAGATTTTTTTCTGCGCCGCCTCGGCTGCCTGATTTCTTACGGTTGAAGTTGTTTTAATACACTCCGCTTTCTGCTGCTAAGGCGCGAGCGGACTGAGAACTGAAGTTTTTCTCCGTCTCCCGCCGTGCAGTCGAGTGTAGTTCCGTTCTGGACGGCGCCGGACAGAAGAAGGTCGGAAAGAGGATCTTCTATGCGCGTCTGAATCAGCCGGCGCAGAGGGCGCGCTCCCTGATTGACAGCCGCCGCAGCACTCAGCAGCTGCCTGCGGGCTGATGCCGCGACGGAAAGGATGATTCCCCGCTCGCCGAGGCGCGCGCACAGCCCCGACATCATCACGTCAAAGATCTGCTCCATCTCCTGAGGCGTCAGAGGATTGAACACAAGCTGCGCGTCAAGGCGGTTGAGGAACTCCGGCCGGAAATGGCTCTTGACAGCTTCACGGATGGCGTCGGCGCGTTTTTTATTTTCAGCCTCGCCGGAGGGAAGAAATCCAAAAGCGCTCTTGCCCATTTCCCGCGCGCCGAGGTTGCTCGTCATGATGACAATTGTGTTTTTGAAGTCGGTCGTTCTGCCGTGAGAGTCCGTCAGACGCCCCTCTTCAAGGATCTGAAGAAGGATGTTGAACAGCTCCGGACTGGCTTTCTCCACCTCGTCAAACAGGACGACTGACCACGGACGCCGCCTGACCGCTTCTGTCAGACGCCCTCCGTCCTCATGACCGACGTAGCCCGGAGGCGCGCCGATGAGCTTTGCCACTTCATGGCGCTCCATGTACTCACTCATGTCAAGGGCGATAAGCGCCTCTTCGCTGCCGAACAGAGAGCGCGCCAGACAGCGCGCCAGCTCTGTTTTGCCGACGCCGCTGGGGCCGAGAAACAAAAAGCTGCCGACGGGCCGGTTGGGATCTTTCAGCCCGCTGAGCGATCGCCTGACGGCGCGGCACAGGGCGCTGACTGCTTCATTCTGCCCCACAAGCCGGCGGTGAATTTCCGTCTCAAGACGCAGATAGCGCGCCGCTTCAGCTTCCGTCAGCGTTTTGACGGGAATGCCGCTCCACTCTGAGAGGACGTCAGCAATCTGGTCTTCGCTGACGATCATCTCATCAAAACCGTTTGAGCCGCCGCAGTCAAGCCGTACTTTCGCTCCCGCTTCGTCGATGAGGTCAAGCGCCTTGTCGGGAAGACTCCGGTCAGCAAGATAACGGCTGGACAGGCGCACTGCCGCTTCGAGAGCGCTGTCGGTGTAATGGACGCTATGGTGTTTCTCGTAGCAGTCCTTCAAGCCGTGAAGAATTTTCAGCGCCGCATCCTGATCCGGCTCGCTGACAGAGACGGGCTGAAAACGCCGCTCCAGCGCGGCATCCTTCTCGATATG
>JAXEJY010000187.1:0-2560 GCA_034101315.1 Pyramidobacter sp. | reverse complement strand
CTGTTCGTCTGCCGCCCCCTGATTGAACTGCTGAAAGACTTCTGCCGGTATGAAGACGACGTCGGACAGGCTTGCCTGTTCTCCGTTTCCTTTGTGCGACTGCGCCGCGTGCCAGTTGTTCAACGCCTCAGCTCTTTGAGCCTGAGGCGTTTTTTGTACTTGACGAACGCTCCACCCGGCGCCTGCGGCTTTTATCCCGGCGGCGGGCAGCATTCCGTAGGCAAACGTCTTTGCGGATTCTGCCGCAGTCTGCGCAAGACGTGCGGCGTTCTCTTTGGAGAAGAGTTTGCGTATAGCCTCCTGCGGCGGCATGTTGGAGTTGTCGGCAAGGTACGCCGCGATTGCCTCTGTGAGGATATCGACGCCGTCCTGCATGACTTCTTCAACCGTGTTTGAGCCGACGTCGGCGGCGTACTTTTTCGCGCGGCTGGCAAGCGCATTGCGTATGGTCGGTATCTGAACCAGAGGAGAGACGCCTTCGCTCTGAATGAGCTTGGCAAGAGCGCTGCGAGCGCCCTCAGGGAGAGACAGGAATTTGTCCATCTTCGGCATTCCCGGTATGTATTCGCTCAGGCGCGAGAAGATGTTCATCTCAATGCCCGCTTTCACGGCGCCTCCGGCAAGAGCCAGAAGTGCCGCTGTCGGCTTGTCGACGTTCATGCCACGCAGCGTCGCGTATTCAGACGCGGATTCAACTTTGAGCGTATGCTCAAACGCCCCGTGCGCGAGTGAAGCGGCAACGCCTGTGCCCAGCGCGGCTCCTGCGCCGAATGGGTTAAGCAGTCCGCCCGTCTTCGCGCCGACAGCTAAAGCAGCGCCGGTGTACGCGGGCAGATACTTCAGTCCCGTCAGACCGCTCTGCCCCCACTGCGTCCACAAGTCCGCTGCGGAAAACGCCACGTCCTGAAAGAAGTTCGTCGTCTTGCCCTGCTGAAGATGTCTGAGCGTGCCGTTTTTGTCCAGCTGAGCGATGAGCTGAGAGTCGTCTTTAATTGAGAAGTCCGTCATGCTCTCAAACAGCGGCGACATCGCCTTATCCGTCTCAAGGCGAATCTGAGCGGCTGTCTTTGCCGCTTCAGAGAGACTGCCGAAACGCGCCACGTCCACCCCGAGGATAACCGGCGCGAACTCATACATCTCACGCCCCAGCTGCCTGTCGGCCGCCGCGTCCACGACAGACGACGCGATAAACTGAAGGTCACTCGCCCGAGGAAACTCACCAAGCACGCGCACGCGGTAAATATCCGAGTCCTCTCCGTACGTCTGCGCAACCTCCCGCGCGTATTCAGGCGACACATGCGGCGAATCAAGACACGAAAACGTAAACCTGTCCCACGAGTCCCGCTCCTTATGAAACGCATTGAAGAAGTATCCGCTCGTCCGCGTCGGGTTCGCCATCATCAGAATCGACGCCCCCTTCGTCGAAAGAGCGCCTCTGGCAACCTCAAACACCACATCGTCAATGCCGCTGGCTTCATCGCACAAGAAAAACAAGTGCCGCGCGTGAAACCCCTGAAGCGCTTCAGGATTCTCCTTCCGCCCCGTGCGCGCAACCGCAAAGCCAGGACACCCTCTGTACGAAATCCGTTCGTCCGTAATTTCCAAAGATTCCTTCCACAGCGAGGGCAGACGCTCAGCCCATTTACGGGTTTCAGGCCACAACCCGTCGCGCAGCTGATGAGCCGTCGGCGCAGTACACGGAATTTTGACATCTTGAAAACACGTCAGCGCCCAAAGAATAACCCACGCCATCACCGTCGTTTTCCCCGTCCCGTGCCCCGACTTGCACGCAGTGCGCGCTCCCGGCTTTCCAAAAGACCTCAGCGCCATCTCCTGCTGAGCGCTTGGCACGGCTTGCAGCGCCTGACGGACAAACAGCACCGGATCCCTCCGCCAGCCCTCCACGATGTTCAAAATCTGCTCCATGCCGTCAGATTCAGACACCTTCATCATTCACCATCAGTCACCCCCATCATTCACCCTTCATCACCAACCCTCTTCGTCAGATCCCCAAGCACCCCAAGCACAGACAGCGAGCCAGACAGCTCCACTCTGTCCGAAAACAGCCCCAAATGCTTGCCCAGCAGCTCAAGCGCCCGAGCCGCCGCCGAAGGCGCGAACTCCTTCTCACTCATACAGCGCTCAGACAGCCGCTTCAAATTCTCCAGCACATACTCAGCCGTTATCTCAGCCTTAGCCGACCGCGCCGCAACAGCACTCTGCACCGCCTCAAAAACCTTAGTTTTTCTTAACAGCTGAGCCGCAATGCTATCCGCGTTCTTCTCACTGTATCCAGCCCTCCGAGCAGCCGCCGCGGCATTCAGGTCAAGGAGATACTCCTCAACAAACCGCGCCTGCTTCGGCGTCAGCTTCCCCTGACCCACGGCAGATCACCTCACATCATTGACAAAATATTTTTTGTTGCTACAATGTAGATATGCAAACAAAAAGGAGAGATACACATGACCTCAAGCGTTGACACATCAATCAGAGTTCGAATCGACAGCGGAACAAAAGCCCGTGCGCAGGAAAAATTAGCGCAGATGGGGCTTACCATCTC
>JAXEJY010000186.1:0-4777 GCA_034101315.1 Pyramidobacter sp. | reverse complement strand
CCGCCTCGCGCGTCGCCGTCGAGTTTGCTGAGGACGACGCCTGTCACGCCAAGGCGCGCGTTGAACGTCTCGGCGACGTTCAGGGCTTCCTGTCCCGACATGGCGTCGACGACGAGGAGGATTTCGTGCGGATTGAGTGCGGCTTTCATCCGGTCGAGCTCTGCCATCATCTCTTCGTCGACGGACAGGCGTCCGGCGGTGTCGAAGATGACGACGTCAATCAGGCGGCTGGCGGCGTACTCAAGGGCGCGCTGTGAAACGGCGACGACGTCTGTCTCGCCCTGTTCGGGACCGAAGAACGCGACGTTTGCCTGAGCGGCAAGGACTTTGAGCTGTTCTACGGCGGCTGGGCGTCTGTAGTCGCAGGCGACGAGCAGGGGCTTGTGCCCTTTTGACAGGCGCTTGGCAAGCTTGGCGCTGCTGGTCGTCTTGCCGCCGCCCTGAAGCCCGACCATCATGACGAGCGTGGGGGGCTTTGAGGCGATGGCGATGCCTTTGCTGCCTTCGCCCATGATGGCGGCAATTTCTTCAAAGACGATTGCCGTGACCTGCTGAGCGGGCATGATGGAGTCGAGGACGTCTTTGCCGACGGCGCGGACGCGGATTTTCTCGACGAGCTCTTTGACGACTTTGTAGTTGACGTCGGCTTCCAGAAGGGCGCGGCGCACTTCGCGGAGCGCGAGCTGTACGTCTTCTTCCGTCAGCTTGCCTCTGCCGCGCAGACCGCTGAAAATGCCTTCTAACCGTTCTTTCAGTGCGTCAAACACGCGTCTCGCCGTCCTTTCTGCCGCACGCTTCAAGGATGAGTTGAAGCGGCTTTGCGCTGGCTCCTTCTTGTGCTAAAATCTGCGCCTGATGGGCAATCGTCTCCAGCCGGGCGTTCAGCCCAAGGAGTTTTTCGAACTCTTCCAGCTTGTCTCTGACGCGCTGAAGCTGATCGGAAACGCCCTGACGGCTGATTTCCAGCTCCGCTGATATTTCGGAAAGGGAAAGGTCCTCCAGCTCGTGCATCTCGTAGACGTGCCGCTGGCGTTCTGTCAGGAGGGGGCCGTAAAGATCGTAGAGCCGCGAAAGGTAAATCCGGCGTTCCAGAATCTCTGTTTCACTCATCAAAGCCACTCCTTTCAGAACTCGTGCATTATAGGCGATTTGCGGAAGTCTGTCAAGTGTTTTTGCTTGACGGGCGCGTTGTCATTTTCGGGCGGCGGGTGATAAAATAGGGCAGCTGTCTCAAGTCGCGCGGGCGATGAGGCATGAAGCGCATAGAGCTGTTCGTTGTGAAAAGACGCGGCGTATTTATCCCAAAAAACTCATTTTCAGTCTCTCGCAAGAGCTGAGGCAGGAGGTTTATTTGCAATGAAAAAAGAAACTCCTTTCGGTGCCGCCGTGAAAGAGTCATGGAGGCTTTTGGCGGAACACATGATAAAAAAGCTGACGGTGCGCGGACACACGGCTTTTTATGCTGAAACCGCTGAGAAAGCGCTTGAGAAAATTCTTGAGCTGATCCCGGCGGGCGCGAGTGTCGGCGTTCCGGGAACGGTGACGGTTCGCGAGCTGGGCGCGATTGAAGCGCTCCAGGCGCGCGGCAGCCGCGTGGTTCACCACTGGATTCCCGGCGCGACGCCTGACGAGCGCGACGAGGCGCGCTTTGCCGAGTTCGACTGCGACGCGCTGCTTGTCAGCTCCAACGCCATCACGAAGGACGGCGTCATGGTCAACATCGACGGCTCGGGCAACCGTCTCGCCGCGATGTGCTGGTCGCGCGGCGACCGCATTTTTGTCGTCAGCATGAACAAAGTCTGTCCCGACGTGGAGAGCGCTGTCAAGCGCGTGCGCGAGTGCGCGACGCCGCCCAACGCCGTCAGGCAGAAGATGAAATCGCCCTGCGCGGTGAACGGCTGTCACGCCGACGGCGGCTGCATCGGGCCTCAGAGTCTGTGCCGCACGCTGCTTATCACAGAGCAGGCGCCTTTTATGCCGTTCGGCAAGAAGTCGTACGTGATTCTTGTGGGCGAGCCTCTGGGTTATTGATATGGCTGATCAACCGATTACTTTAGTGATCGCGGGGGGCGAAATTTCGTCTGCGTTCACTGCGGGACGCTCTTCGGCGGAGTCTCAGGAATCCGTCCAGCTTCTGCGCGAGTGGTTCGGAGAAGAGGCTTTGTCCGGCGTCAATATCATTGACTGGAGTCATCAGGCGAGCAGTCACTATTCTATGCGCATGACGGCTGACTTGGTTGAGCTGCTTGACCAGCAGGTCGCCGGCGGCGCGAGCGCGGTGATCACTCTGTGCGGCTCTGACTCTGTGGAAGAGATGGCGTATCTTGCCGACCTCCTGTGGGTCTATCCTCAGCCGCTTATCTTCGCGGTGACGTCCAGCTGTCCCGATATGCCGGGCAGCGACGCAAAGGCTGTTCTGTCAGAGGCGCTCATCGCCGCGTCGTCGCGCGAGAGCTGGGGGCAGGGTGTGCTCGTCTGCACGCAGGGGCAGCTGTTTGCCGCGTCGGATGTCGTCGAGTTCTCCAACTACGGGCGCTGCGGCTTCGGAGGAAACCGCTGCGGGCCTCTGGGCGAAATTGCCGGCGGAAAGGTCTTTCTGCGCCAAGCGCCTCACCGCGGCAAAGTGTTCGACTTTCCTTTTACGCCGGCGCGCAACGTTGAAGTGCTGACGTCGGCGCTGGGGTCGGGCGAGCGTTTTCTTGAAATGCTCACGAAGGGGACGCCGGAGAGCCGGATTGACGGGCTGGTCATCTCGGGATTCGGCGGCGGCAATGTGTATCCGGCGTGGGTTCCTCACCTGAAAATGCTGTGCAAGCAGGGAGTGCCGATTGTCATCGTCTCCCGCTGTCCGAGGGGCTGCGTCGTTGAGCAGGAAGTTTTTGAAGGGTCGTTTGCAAAGCTCAAGGATATGGGAATTCTGAGCGGCGGGTTTATGTCGCCGCTGAAAGCCCGTCTCCGCCTCGCGGTCGGTCTCGGCGCGGGGCTGAAGGGCGAGGAGCTTCAGCGCTACCTTCTGGATTCATAATTTTTTTATGCCTGAACGAAACAAAAAAAACGCAGGGGCATGCGTCCCTGCGGATTTTTTTGTTTGATTAGACTTGTTCTTCGGCTTTTTGGAGCAGGAATGAAACGAGAACTTCGACGGCTTTTGTCTCGCACAGACCGTACACCAGGTAGAACGACCGGCTGACCTGCGGCTTGAAGGAAATGGCGGTCACCGCGGGGTTCGTCTCTGCGGCGAAACGGGAGACAATGCCGGCTTCTGCTCCGTTGGCGACGGCGTTGACGACGCCCATCGCGTGGCCGAACTGGAGCTCAGGCTCTTTCACCATGCCCGTGCGGCTCTTGCACGCGCGCTCCCACATCATGCGCGTTCCCGAACCGCTCGTGCGTCCCACCATTTTGAGCGTGGCAATGTCGTCCATGTCGACGAATTTTTTCGACGCCATCGGGTGATTGGAGTTGACGATGAGCACGAGTTCGTCGTGGAAAAACGGCACGCTGGTGAAGCCGGGCAGGCAGCGGTCAGAGCCGATGACCGCCAGCGCCGTTTTCTTGTCGGCAAGCTCGCCAAGAGCCGTCTGCGAGTCGCTCTGGCTGACGTTGAGCGTGACGCCTGGGTGCTTTTCCATGAACTCGACGAGCAGTTTGGGCAGGATGAAGTCGCCGGGAATCGAGCTGGCGCTGATTTTGACCGTTCCGCAGAGATCCTGAGAGATCTCCGCGATTTGAATGCGCGCTTTTCGGCGCGTGTCGAGCATCTTGATTGCCGCTTTGTACAGCACTGTGCCTTCAGAAGTCAATGTGGAGTGTTTGTGTCCGCTGGCAAAAAGAGTGGCGCCCATCTCTTTTTCAACGCGCGCGACGCGCTTGCTCACTGCGGGCTGCGAAATTCCCAAGGCGGCGGCAGCGGCTGAAATGCTCCCTTTTTCGACGATGGAAACGAATGTTTCAAGCTCTTTAAAATCCATAAAAGCAGCTCCTTTGACACGAGTTCTTATGTGACGGGAATAATTTTATTCTATTATTATACACGTTAATTTAGCTTTGGGCACTTGGCAACAGAAATTAAATGTAGTATAGTTTGAGTAGACTTATTTCAAGGAGGTTTTTTTGATGACACTCGGTCTTCGTATCAGAACGCTGCGCAAGGCGCGGAAAATGACCCAGCAGGAACTCGCTGACGCCACTGAAGTCAGCAGAATTTACATACAGGCGCTGGAAAGCAACCGGCGCAGTCCCTCGATGAAGCTGCTTCATCGCCTTTCAGAGAAGCTTGGAGTCGACTCGGCAGATCTCCTTGAAGAATTTCCGCGCGACAGCGGCGGCAGACTTCAGCTTGAAGAGCTTTTTTCCGGCCCTGAACCGGTCGAAATTTGGTACCGCAGCCGCAAACTGACGGAGAAAGACGTAGCCATGGTGCACCGCCTGATTGACGCGGCGCTGACAGAGTGGGACGGCGAACAGAAGCGTGCAAAGACAAAGAGCCCGAAAGAGTGACAGTCAGTTTGCTTTTCCGAACGCCCCGGAGTGCATAGAGCCGTCGATTCTGCGCGAGGCCTCTGAGTGGCAGGGACTTGACGAGTACGACATCCTCGTCAAGCTGGAAGAGCGGACAGGTCTTGAGGCTGAAATCGCCAAAGTGCCCTTGGGCGCTGACATGTGGGGGTTCACCTACACAAGCCGCGAAATGAACCGCTGCCGCATTCATATCAACAGAACTCTGCCGCGATTCTGGCAGGAATTTGCCCTTTTTCACGAAATTCATCATCTGCTT
>JAXEJY010000185.1:0-3675 GCA_034101315.1 Pyramidobacter sp. | reverse complement strand
GGATCCGCCTGCCGTCGCGACGACAAGGTCTGCCTTGCGGGGAATCGGGACGCCGTCAACGCTGTCGACGATCTTCGTTCCGGCGACGTGCGCTTCATACGGATCGCCGGCAACAGCCCAGCCGATTTTTCCCTGAACGTCCAGAATGACGTTCAGAAGGAACGACGGCTTCACCATGTTCATGGCCTCTACCATGTCCTCGTGGAGAATATTGCCTTCAAAGTTCCCCGTCGTCACGGCAGGGTTGCGTCCGCTGCCCGCCCCCGGAAGAAGCGCCAGTGCGTGATTTGCCATGACCGTCTCATACGAAGAAACTCCGGGCAGAATTGCCTTGCGTCCGCCGCCCCAGCCCGCCATGAAGTGATAGACAATGCCGCCGGTTATGATGACGTGGTCGTATTCAAGGACCTTTTTGTTTACCTTGACGGGCGTGCCGTGGCTCGTCGTGCCGAGATACACCATGCTGTCCGTATCAGTGCAGATGTGATCGACAACTTTAATTCGGCGGTAAAGATCTTCGCCGATCAGCTTTTTGTGCTCATCCTCTGTCTGCTCGCGGTGAGTTCCTGTCGCGCTGATGAAAAGCATATCCTCGTCGCGGATTCCCGCTTTGCTCAGCTCCTCAACGAGAAGAGGAATGTACACATTTCCCCGCTGCCACGCGCGAGTGATGTCGCAGATGACGATGCAGACGCTCTCCCCCGGCTTGACAATCTTGTCCAGCGTCGGAGAGCCGACAGGATGTGCCAAAGCCGAGCGAACAGCCTCCTCTTCACTCGCAGCGCCGGGAACAGGACTGCTTTCAATGACGCCGAGGACATCTTCTTCCGGCAGGGAGAACTCCACTTTTCCCGTGCCGTATTTCAGGTTGAACTTTTTCAGTGCCATAGGACTGCCTCCTTTTAAATCCGTGCGCGGCGACGACTGAGACACGCTCAGCCGCCGCCGAATTATTTATGCGCTACAGTCCGGCGACAGTCGCCGAAACTGCGGGAAACACCGTATACGTGTAGAACATGGCAAGCGATCCTGCAAATACCAAAAGCACCAGAGCCGGAACAAGCGTCTTGCGCAGAACAACGCCCTCTTTGTCCATGATGCCGACGCAGGCGCACACGGCGACGACGTTGTTCGGGCAGATCATGTTGCCAAGCGCGCCGCCGACGTTCTGAGCTGCCACGACGGTGACCGGGTTGATGGCAAGAGTCTGCGCCGCTTCAAGGTGCATACCGTTGAACATCAAATTCGATCCGAGGTTCGTTCCCGTGACGAACGCCCCCATTTCGCCGATGGCAACTGCCGCAAAAGGATACCCCATTCCGGCGGCGTGCGCAAGAGGTCCGGCAAGAACGCTCATCTGTCCGGAAAGCTTCATGCAGTTGACCATCGCAAGAAGGAATCCCATGACAAAAAGAGCAGGCCACGTCTGCATTGCCGCTTTAGCTGCCGCGCCGGCAAACACATCAGGACGGCGCAGAAGCAAAGAAGCCACAAACGAACAGACAAAGATCGTCAGACCGACCCACACCGTGTATCCGCCGCCGAAAGCAAGCAGCTTGGGCAGAGGCACAGTCATTCGCACTGCGACAAGCATGAAGCACAGGACGACATATGGGGCAAGCGCATGGGCAAACTGAGCGGCAGATACCGTGACGCCCGGCTCGTGACTGATTCTGTACTCAGCCGGAACAGAGTTCAGATCCTCACGGCGGCTCTTGAGATATGCGCTGTACAGAAGTGTTCCTGCAAGACCACCGGCAAGACTGGTCAGCTCAGTTACAGCAACAGCTACATTGCTGACAGCGTAGTTGATCGTGCATGTCAGAGCCCCCATGACGAAGATCTCTTTGCCGATTCCGCGCAGCGACTTCCAGCCCATGAAGACGCCGAGCATGACCACAGGAAGAACAGCGTAGACACAGCATGCGATAAGCCCCGTTTTCATGGACGCTTCGACAAACGTCAGCCCCAGAGACTCCATCACTTTGCTCGTGCCGAAGATCGTCGTGACGCCGGCGCCGCCCCAGCTGTTCGGAAGAGCGTTTCCAAGGAGACACGCCGAAGCAGCCGTCACTGGATTCATTCCCAGACCCACAAGGAACGGAGCTGCCAGAGCCGCAGGCGACCCCGCTCCCGCGGCGCCTTCGATAAACGTGTTGAACGGAATGGCAAGCAGCAGCGTCATCAGACGCATGTCAGTCGTGACACCGGCAAGTCCCAGCTTAATCGTATCCATCGCGCCCGAGCGAAGCATGACCTGAAGCAGAGAAAAAGCGCCAAGGACGATGACGAGAATTCGCGCGCCGTCAAGAATGCCGTTCAGACTGCCTTTCAGCAGAGTCGCTGAATCAGAGCCGAAATACAGACACGCCGTCGCAAATGAAACTGCCCACGCAACCGGAGCGATCTTTCTCGATGATACATTAAATCCAGCCATGCCGACCAAAACCGCCGCGATAGGCGCCGCTGCCACAAAGAAATCCATAACACTTTTCCTCCTTATGATAACAAAACAATTTGATTTTTCGGAGGTCGGTGTCAAGCCGCAAAAAAGGAGCGAGGCACCCGCCTCGCTCCTTCGACAAATCAGCGCATACAGCTCCATGCACGTCGTCCAGGGAAGAGACCACGAATCATGATAAGAAGGCTGATAATAATAATGATTGCAGAAACAAAAACCATATTAACCATGATACACCCTCCTCATAATGTAGTATCTCCCTGTCCGAAAGTGAATATGGGCGGAATATTACACGAAAGATTTTTCCCTGTCAAGTGACAATATACAATCTGCGATTTAATTAGATTCTGACAACATAATACAATTTTCGTCTGGCACCTCCGCCGAAACTGCACGGCAAAAAAACAGGCGTTTCCTGAACAGATCCTCTTTATTTCAGCTTCTGCAGCGCTTGAAAAAAAGCTTTTTTCGGATATAATGGCTGAGTTTTGGAGTCAGAAGAGAGAATGACTCAATTCGCACGTGCGCCTGAAAAATCTTTCATCCACCATTACCGAGATACGGAGGAACTATCATGAAGTTTGTTCAAAAGACAGCGGCTGTTCTCATTGTCCTTCTCTGTCTGCCCGCGCTGGCATGCGCAGCGCTGCGCGTCGCGACGGCAAGCACATATCCCCCATATGAGTTCATCAACAAAGAAGGAAAACTCGACGGATTTGACTTTGACCTGATGGAAGAAATCGGGCGCCGTCTCGGCGAAAAAATTGAGTGGGTCGACACAGGGCACTACGACATGGTTATTCCCACGCTCGTAACAAACCGTGCTGACGTCATCGCAGCCGGAATGAGCGCCACTCCGATTCGCGCAAAAAGAGTCTTGTTCTCCACTCCCTACGTCCCTACGATGGCGGTTTTCGTCACCAGCCCCTCCATCACCGTAGAACAGCTTGACAGCCTCAAAGGTCTTCGCGGCGCGATCCCCGTCGGAACGACGCAGGACGTTTTTCTGACTCCCCTTGCTGAAGCAAACGGTTTCAGCATTAAGCGCTTCGCGAAGATTGAGGAATGCGCGCTCGACATCACAACAGGCCGTTCCGACTTTACGCTGATGGACGTTCCCGTCGCGCGCAAGCTCCTTGAAAAGCCCGAATTTAAGGGAAAACTCGTCACAGGTTATAAATTTCAGCTGACCGGAGCCGGCAAAGCCCTTGCCG
>JAXEJY010000184.1:0-9768 GCA_034101315.1 Pyramidobacter sp. | reverse complement strand
GCAGGGTATCTTCGTCTGAAAACGCTCATGACATCCCTAATCGCTGCTCCTGTCGGAGAAGTGACGCAGGCGACTCGACTGGGAAAAGCAGGCAGGGCACGCTTTCGCGCGTCTGAAAACAGTCCCTCTCGTTCCAGCTTGCGCCTCAGCTCTTCTTTCGCCCGTGCAGCTGCCCCGAGACCGACTGGGTACATTTTTCGGACATAAATCTGCACTGTCCCGCGTTCAGCATAGAAATCAACACGCCCCTGCACAAGAACTCTGTCACCAGTCTGAGGCCATAAAAGCATGCCAGCTGCGTCGCTCCGGAACATCACACACGGAAGTGATGCCTTTTCCCCTTTTAACGAAAAATAAACATGCCCGCTTGAATGACGCTTGAGTTCTGACAGCTCTCCCTCAACGGTCAGACTTGAAAGGTCCGGATCATACTGAATCAGCTTTCTGACGCGAAGAGCCACTTCGTCGACAGAAAAAGCCTGAGCGTTGTTTTTGGGGGCTTTGAACATCATTGTTTTTCACGCACAATTCTGCCGAGGACACCGTGCACAAAACGTCCGGAGTCGCTGCTTCCATAGACCTTTGCCAACTCAACGGCTTCATTAATCGCTGCTGCTATGGGCACAGTTTTGGCGACAACTCCCTCATAGACGGCAAGACGGATAATCGTCCTGTCGATGACGGACATTCTATCGGCTGTCCAATTTACAGCATGTTCCGCGATGATCTTGTTAATCAGCGCAAGATTCTGAAGCACTTGAAAAACCTCTGCGCATGAACGGCTGAACATTTTCTCAGAACAGCACCAGCAGACACACGATCCAGTACAGTTGTTTTCTTTTGGCTCTCCTTCTGCTGCATCGCACTGTGCGATGTCAGTGTTTGCAGCATGATCGGGAGAGGACTCCGGCTGAAGAAACAGCTCTTCCATTTTTTCACGAATGGAATCAAGAGAGATGTTTGTCTGTTTTTCAGAAAAATCTAAGGCGCAGAGCATTTGAAAAACACGTTCTCTCTGCAAGCGTGCGTCGGAAATATTCTGATTAGGAATGGTAACCATTGTTGCGACCTCTTTTCAAAAAGGGGATGAGATCTTGTAAGTGTCCCCACCCGCCTCCGGATATTACCCATGTTGCTGTCAGCCATGTTGCGGCTCCCAGCAGCATATATACCACCGTTGTTTTTATGGGGACCACGCAGCAGACAAAAATCGCGCAGACAAGCATTGCCCAAAAACTTGGAAGTCCGTACAAAGGGTGCTCTGCAAAGGACGGTTCTGACAAAAAGCGGTTTTGCCGAATCCATTGCACGCGAGGCAGTTCCATCCCTATGACACGCAGGTCTTCTGCAATCGATTTTGCCCTTCTCAGATCGTCTTCACGGCTCCAAAACTCTCTTTTATCGCTTATGACGACAAGGCAGAGCCTGTCATGAGCTCTCATTCTAACTGCAGAGCATTGCACGCCTTTAGGAAGATGCCGAGAAACAAGAGCTACTACCGCCTGAGTCTCTATTTTTATCGAGCCGAGAGCAGTCCGCCCAAAATCCTGGTACATGCGCATCTCCCCTTCCGGTAAAGCAAAATAGCCGACCCGTCTTTAATGGCGAGCCGACTATCCAGTATCACTGTGCGGCAGTAGTCAGTGCTGCCTTTGCCTGTGTGTCCGATACATCAGCTTCTTCGTTATGAGCGTCTTCAAAATAAACGCCCTGAACATGGATATTCACTGACTTTACCTCATAGCCAGTTGAATTCTCAAGCTCTTTTTTCAGAAATTCCTGAACATCCCATGCGGCGTCAGGAATGCGCAGCCCATAACGAATCAGCACATAAGCATCAACGGAAATTTGAGCGTTCGCCCCTTCTTCAAGGGAAACGCGAACTCCTTCCGGATTTTTGCGTCCAATGCCGAGCACAGACGATATTCCTGAACTGGCAGGCTGAATTGACGGAAGTTTAGCCAGAGCGCGGCGGGCAATTTCAAGAATGACATCTTCTGAGATATGCAGTTTTCCGTCAGAAGACTCGTTCTCCTCCTGCTGTGCTTCAGCAACAGCACTCTCCAAGTCAAAATCAGATTTCGACGCTGCTCCGAGGTTCTGCTGCATATCATCCATCAACGTCATCAGCGTTCGTTTCCAAAGCTGTGGGAATTGGACACATGCAGTCGCAGTCAGGGCACTTGACGCTGTTTGTAAGCTTACTCATAAAGCGATGATAGAGAAAATGCAGACCGCATGACGGACAAATCATCTCTTGATAATGCTCATCAGTCTCTTCGTCATCCTCTTCATCATCTTCAAGATAATCACAGCCGTCAAGCTGCTGCTCTACATCTGCAAGACCAGAATCCAGCTCTTCGCAGAAAGAAAAAAGCTCTTCTGACATGTTCCGCTGCTCTTCAAGCTTCCCGTTCAGCTCATCCACTTCGTCAGCTAAAGCATCCAACGCTGCAGCAATAGCACTATAAAGAGAAAGCGCGAGTTTGTCTTCCGGTTTCCCAGCCTCAAGCAGACCCCTGATATAAGCAATTTTCTCACGAGCCCTCATCATAATGCCTCCTTTTCGCGTTTTTACTGCCAGCCCCGCTCCGCAGGATAAAATGCACGCTACTTCTTCGCGCGTTCGATGTACTCTCCTGTACGGGTATCAACGACGATCGCTTCGCCGTTTTCAACAAACATCGGAACAGTAATTGTCAATCCTGTCTCAAGCGTCGCAGGTTTGCCGCCGCCGGCAACCGTATCGCCCTTAAATCCAGGCTGCGTATCAACAATCTGAAGCGTAACGCTGTTTGGAAGCTCAATTCCCATAATGCGTCCTTCGTACATATCAAGGCTGACGTTCAGGTTGTCCGTAAGATAGTTCAGAGCCGAGCCAAGAATTTCTTTCGTCAGATAGATCTGGTCATAGCTCTCCATGTCCATAAAGACATAGCTGTCACCATCAAGGAAAATGTACTGAGCAGGCTTTTCATCAAAAACGATTCTCTCGAAGCGTTCGCCGGACACAAAGCTGTTTTCAACGATGCTCCCTGTATCAAGATTGCGAAGTTTGCACTTCATCACAGCGCCGCCGCGCCCTTTCATGTGATGCTGGCAATCGACAATTTCCCACAAACCATCCTGCCATTTCAGCTTTAAACCGGGGTAAAACTTACTCGTATCGATAATTTCAGCCATAAATCTAGAGACCTCCCGAAAATCTGCGTATCCGTTATTATGTCATTCTGCATCAGAATACATGACGTTTTATTCTATAGTGTTTTGCCTTTAATTGCAAGACATAGCGCGCTTAAATTACGATAACAAAACATCAACCTGCCTGCCGTCTACAGATCAAGCCGACTTCCCCTCAGCGCAGTGTCTGGAATATCGAGAACACAGGGAATGAGGATCATCACAACCTGACTCCGCTTTGTCTTGTCCAGGCGGGACTGGAACAGCTGACCGAGCAGAGGAATGCTGCTCAGCACAGGAATTGACGCTTTGGACTTTGAATGGGTTTCCTTGAACAGTCCGCCGATGACAAACGGCTCCCCGTCGCGAACACGAACACTCGTCAGGACCTCGCGCGAGTTTGTCTGAGGAATCTGTTCGCCTTGTCCGCCCTTCACCCACTGCACAATTTCGCCTGTCGACAAAGCGAGATTGACGCTGATAACTCCGTTTCTGCCTATTCTTGGAAGGACTTCCAGCTTTGGCCCCACTTCTTCATCCTCGTACGTAGGGTTTCCGGCGTCATCGCGCTTCGTGACATATTTAAGCTTTTCGACAAGCTTGACGCTGGCTTTTTGACCGTCAAGCACTGTAACTGTCGGATCAGCAAGGACTTTTGCCTTGTTCTCCTGAACAAGCGCCTCGATTCTGAAGTCGAGCATTCGAGTTGCCGTTCCTGCCAAATTGGCCATTCCGTTACCGATCCCTTTGCTGAGGGACGCCGTATCGGTATACGGAAGAGGCCCTTCAGCTGTTCCCGGCTTGTGTCCGCTCTGCGCAAAACCGCCAGAAAAAACACCGTCGCGGTAGCTGATCCACCACCAATCGTACACGGCGTTGAGCGCCGTTTCAAGCTCATCAGAAGCGTCGTCGCTCACCTCGATGATTCGCGCTTTCAGCATGACCTGCTTTCCTGCGGCATCAAGCTTTTGAAGCGCTACTCTGACGCGCTCATGCTGTATCGGCGCAGCTTTTATATAGAGCTCACGCAGGCGGTCATCGATAATCACGCTGTTTCCAGGTGCTGTCAGGCCGGCAGTTTCTCTCAGGATAGGAACTATCTTTTCCGGTTCAGCATAGGATACTGGATAAACAACAGTAACAGGACGCGCCATCACGACGTCAAGGACATGGGCCGAAGCGATCACAGCCGTTCTGCCGATAATCCCGCATTCAAGCCCTGCGCTTCTGAGGACAAACTCAAACGCCTGTTTGAGAGGAACGTCCTGAAGGGAAATGGTCAGCGTCTTATCCGTAGGCACAGAGGTATCAATGATAACGTTCACATCAGCATATACGGCTAACGCTCTGAAAACTTCAGGAAGAGGACACGCGCTGAGCGTCAGTGTAATTTTCCTCATCGAGTGAAACGGATTGTGTCTTTTTCTCGTTCCAGCGCTCGGCTTCTCAGACGATGCGCTTGCCGTTTTCCGAACGAGTTTGATCCGAAGCCGATCCGTTGAGACACCTTTGACATCGGTCATTTCCAAAAAAGCAGTGCATGTCAGCGTCACAAGGGTGTCTTGGTCAACTTCTTCAACGCTCACATACGGCGCAAGAGGCGCGTGCAGCCCCCTTTCGTGATGCTGCGCCGGAAAGGCGACGCCATGAAACATCAGCATGAGCTGTTTATCTGTTTGAGACACAATCTGCGGCGAAGTCAGGCATGAACCGTCAACGTTCAAAAATAAAACTGAGTCTCCTGCTTGTTCAGCGTGTACAGCTGTCAACAGACTTGTTTTCTGCGCAGAGACTGAAGGCCCGCAAAGACATAAATTTGAAAGGACGAAACAGAGGAACATTCCTATTAAAAATTTTTTCATCGCAGTTTACCTCTGTCAGATTGGGAGATCGGCACAAAATAATTTCTCCCTGCCCAAGAAAAATACACCCCGTCAGGTAAAATATCGTCCACTGTGAGCTCTCCAGCAACATTGTCGCCGATTTTTACCGTTGTATACTCACGAGTAGCGTCAACGAACACTACTGCCATTTTCCCCTTTCGGTCAAGGAGAACCCCTTTCACCAGCACTGACGGCGGCGTAATCGCACTTTTCCCGTCGGGCATATTTGACTCAGCTTCGAAAGCAAAAGCCCCCGACTCAGCAAATCTTTGCCGTTGGCTCATATACTCGCTTAGCGGTTTTGCAAGCGAACTGGGGAGATCGTTCTCATGATAGGGAGCAAATGACGCTACTTCAGCCGGCGCGCTCATGTTTCGCTGGAAGTATACGGTCACACTGAGCAGAACAACGAGGATGAGGAGCGGCATGCAGGACAAAAATGAGCGCAGCGCTTCAAAAATTTTCACTCCTGTTTCCATAGGCATGGAAATTTTGTTCACTTGGCACGTTCCCTCCCGCCTTCCTCTACAAATCCGGAGACGTCCATCTGCACTTCAACGCTGCCGTCGTCAAGTCCGCGCAAATTTATCGACTGAACAATGAGCACCTCTCGCTGCCCCATGAGAGTCCTCAAAAATGAGAGGCATTGACCAGACGTCGAAATTAGAGAAATTTGAAATTGAGCTTTCCCTGAAATGATATCGTGCGCCGTGCAGACAACTGTAGCGGCAATGTTATGGCTTTTCGCAGTTTCCTCCAGTGACAGCTGAAGCTGAGAAAGATCCTGAGCGAAAACAATGTTGAGCTGACGCAGCTGCTTTTCGTCCTCCTCCATCAGTTCAGCAGAGCGAGTAAGCTCATCACAGCGTTTTCTGCTCCGATCAAGAAGCGCTCTGACTTCTGCGTTCCTGCGTTTTATTTTTTCCAGCCGAACAAACACCGCATACTCTGCAGTGCCAACTGCTAGGGCAAAGGTGAAGAGCAAAAGAAGACGGCGCACAGGAGACGTCATCATGAGCTTTTTCATGTTTGCCGCCTCGAAACAGTTACTTTGAACAGCACATTCCGGCCGTAAATGCGGCGTCGCTCGGACACGGCAAATGCATACCCAGGGAATTTTTTATCCAATGCCCGCAAAAACTCTGAAAGATCAACAGAGACTGCAAAGATGCCGGATATCACACATTCGCGCGAATCAGCCGAAACTGACGTAATTTTGCCGCTCTCAGGCAGCAAAGCATACACATCGCTGAGAAACTCAACTGCAAAAGCACAGTTGCGGAACTCTTCGAGGAGAGACTGCCATTTACTCCGCCTGAAACTGAGATCTGCTGTGCGCTGATTGAGATCCAACGCCCTTTCCTGAACAGAGCGCATTGCTTCTGAAAGGCTCTGCGCCTCGTTTTTCAGGCGATAGAACTGTATTGTACTGAACACAAAAAACTCAGCGCAGCACAGCACAGCCGCTCCATAGACCGCATATCTGTTCCACTGCAGTCGGACACCGCTGGGCGGATGTGCCATATAGTCATCGGGCAAAAGGTTAAACTCAGTCCTCATGAATAAACCTCATCAGAAGTCCTGCTACATCATACCAGCTTGAATCAGAGGGAAAGCTAAAATCTGCAATACGTCCGCTGCTGAAAGTGCGCCGGGAAACTTCTGCGCCAAAGCCGCCCCTCTGACAGAGCTGATCGGCAAATTCTCCCGCGCCGGCTGCATAAATTTTTGCCGCACGGTCAAAACCAAGAGTATGAACAGCGTACTCGATGGTTTTCGATATCTCCTCTGAAATGACTGTCAGCCAATTACCATTTTCTGTCTCGCCGGAATCACGCAGGGAAACTGTCCTGAAAAGAATCCCGCAATCCTGATAAAAAAGGACAATGTGCGCCTCTGTCTTAAAAAAGACGGTCAAAACTGTTAAATTTTCCTTTTCTGACTCGTCCGGCGCTAAGGCACGGGCACAGGCAACAATCTGAGGCTCAACAGCTGAAATGCAGCTGCGCCGATTTGTCAAAGCGTTCAGAACAGGCATAAGCTTTTTTCGCTGAGACACCGCAGCCATCACATTTATTTTCCCCTGCGGCGGGCTTGGGAGCGCCGCAGGAGCGGCATCAAACAAAACGTCTTCGACTCGGTATGCAAAGTAGTCAGAAAAGTTCCAATACAACGCCGGTTTTATCTCATCACGCCCCATGTACGGAAGTGTTAGGAGCTTAAAAATGCACTCTGACGAAGGAATTCCCACGATAAACGGCATTTTTTGCCACCTGAATGCCAAACTCCGGCGCAGGAACGCTCCAAGAGCGTCGGGGTTCGCGATACGGCCGTTCTCCATCAATCCGTCAGGCAAGGGCAGGATGTCCGCATTTTCAAGGCCGTAATGCCCTTCATAACGGACAAGCTCAGCATAATATGCACAGCCGTCGCGCAGCGATACAGCAGCTGCCGCATGAGTGCCGTAGCCATTATGCACAGTGTATCAGCTCCTTTGCTAAAGACTGTGCCCGTCGTCAGCGCATGTGCCGCACGAGGCGTGAAGATTTTCGTCCGCTGCCGGTGCTCCATTCAACTGAAACTGTGCAGAGCGTTCCGGAAACATCTTCGTCAAACGTGACAGAGACATCGTATGAAGCAAAAAACTGCGTTATATTCTGCACGATATCACCAGAAGAGGGGATTCGTCCTCGGGCCTGGGCCATCTCCAGACACGCAGCAGCAATTCGGAGCGATTCCTCGCGCTGTTTGAGCTCCAAAGAGAGTCGGAGAACATCGGAAAATGCTGCCGCAAGCGGAGGCAGAAATAGAATAGCAGCTGTCATCGCTGCGAGGGTCTCCGCCAGCAAAAAGCCTTTTGACCGTCTTTTCATCGTTTCTAGACTCCAGCGGAGAGAGACTGAATTGCTGAAACAACGGGCGAAAACAGCGCAAAGACGATCAAAGCGACAACACTCCCGACAACAAGTATAAGAAAGGGCTCAGACAAAGCAGCCGCACGTTTAGCGCTCTCTTCAAGATCGCGCTCATGCCATTGCGCCAGCTTCAAAAACATTGTATCGAGCTGGCCTGTCTGCTCTCCAACGCTGATGAGCTCTGCAACTACAGGACGAAAAATTTTATGCTTTGAACATTCCTCTGCAATGCTGCTGCCGCTCGCCGCCGCGCTGTGCATTGACATGAGAGCCGAAGCAACTGCAGCGCTCCGGGCAGCTCCAGCACTCAGTTCTAAGGCGCGCAAAAGAGGAATTCCAGCCTCGCTCAGCGCCCCGAGGATTCTCATGCATCGAGCTGTCGCTGCTTTTAAGCGCAAAGCCCCGACAATCGGAATTCTCAACAGGGCTCTATCGATTACAATCGCCGCCCGCGGCACGCGCTTCAGCAGGACAATACCCGCCGTTACTGCCAACAGGAATCCTAATACAAAAAGGAGCATGGCAAGTCCCTTTTCATTCAGTCCAAAAACCCATTGAGTCAGAGGCGGAATAGGGGTATTCATGCGCAAGAACGCTTCCTTGAAGCGCGGCAAAACTGTATTGATGAGGACTGCTAGGACAATGACAGAAAATGTCAGGACGACTGCGGGATAAACTGCTGAAGAAAGAAGTTTGCTCCGCAGGTTATCTTTGAATTCATACTGAGCTGCAATCAGTGAAAGCGACCTGTCTATCCTGCCGCTTTCTTCTCCGGCCTCGGCAATGGCGCAGACGAGCTTGTCAAAAGCCCGGCATTCCGCCATCGCGCGGCTGAGTGAAATTCCCTCGTCGACGCGAAGTCTCATCAGGCGGATTTTTCGCGCCAGAGGACGGCATAACGTGTGCGCTTCGAGATATTCAAGCGCTCTGCCAATTGATATTCCCGCGCTGACACATGTTTCAAGTTCTTTGAAAAACACTTTTTTTTCGCGCAGAGAAATAGTCCCGATCGACGAAAGGCACTCTTTTATTTCATGTATTGATTGAGCTTGTGAAAACTGAGCCGCCGGAATAATTTCCACGGGAAAAAGGTTTTGTTCTTTCAGTTTATCCGCTGCATGCAAAGCCGAATCAGCGTCTATGCTTCCGCGCTGCATTCCGTCTTGGGAGCGCGCTTTGTAGGTAAATTTCACAGGCTCCTCCGCGACGCAGACGATAATAGACGCCGAAGCTCGCTAGGATCAAACGCGCTGTCGAACGCCGCTTGCTCTGAGATACGCCCTTCACGAACGAACGACGCCAAAGATTGTTCCATTGTCCTCATCCCTTCCGAAGCGCCCGTCTGAAGCAGAGACTTTATCTGCGCGGTTTTTCCTTCGCGAATGGCATTTTTCACCGCCAAAGTTCCAGTCAGGAACTCTGCGGCGGCAACTCGCCCCCCGCTCACTGCCGGAACAAGCTGCTGAGAACAGATCCCAGCCAGAGCGCCGCTTATCTGCAGCCGCACTTGAGACTGCTGAAACGGCGGAAAAGCGTCGATAATTCTGTCAACAGTTTGAGCTGCATCCTGGGTGTGAAGCGTTCCCAAGACTAAGTGACCTGTTTCCGCCGCAGTTACCGCCGCGGAAATTGTTTCGGGATCCCTCATCTCTCCAATGACGACCACATCGGGATCCTGACGGAGCGCTTGACGAAGCCCCTCAGGAAAAGAGGGACAGTCAGAACCAATTTCTCTTTGATGAATCAGAGAGCGGTCCGACATGTGAATATATTCAACAGGATCTTCAGAA
>JAXEJY010000183.1:0-6881 GCA_034101315.1 Pyramidobacter sp. | reverse complement strand
CCGCCGAAGCGTTTTGCCAGCGCGAGACAGTACGGCGCTGCAGCGCTTCCGGCTGAGATGAACAGCTTAGGGCGTTCTTCTTCATCGGCGATGGCGACTTGCTCAAACAGGTCTTTCGCGCCCGCTTTCATCAGCCAGTGTTCAGCGTAGTACAGCGACGCCGTCGGCAGTTTCCGCGCCATGATCTTCAAATATTTAATTCGCTCAAAACCTTTCAGCTGAGGAACTTCCAGCTCAAGGCAGTCCAGCTGGACGAGCTCGCTCATTCTATCGCGAATTCCGCGGCTCTGCACAAGGTGGCCGCGCGTTCCTTCGTTCAGAACGACTAATAAAGGTTTCCCCGTCAAGGTGTGCACCTTCCTATTCTGAAAAATGTTCAACCGCGTCTGACAAACCGCGACGCTGTTCTATGACATAAATGCGAAAAAAGCCAGTCTGATGGTCAGACTGGCTTTTATTATATCGAATCTCAGAGGTTATTCCAATGTTTTTATTCAATGTTTCTGAGTATTCATTAAAATTCTGGCGCGTTCGAGGTCATGCAGCTCATCGATTCCCACGCCGCCGTCAGGCACTTTTGAGACGGCAACGGCAATGCTGTATCCGTGCTCCAGAGCACGGAGCTGCTCAAGGCTTTCTGTTTCTGACAGAGGCGTCGGCGTCAGTCTCAGATAAACGGGCAGAAAGTCCTTTTTATAGCCGTAAATCCCGATGTGACGGTACAGCTGCGGTTTTCCGTTCCGTGCATACGGTATCGGGCTGCGGCTGAAATAAAGCGCTCTGCCGTTCAAGTCTGTAACGACTTTTACGTTGTTGGGATTCAATGCCTCTTCGTCTGTCTCAAAAGGCACAGACAGCGTCGCCATGGGACACTCTGAGGCAAGAAGCACTTCAGACAGCTGGTCGATCATGCGCGGGTCGATCATCGGTTCATCGCCCTGAACGTTGATGACGGCGTCGCAGTCGATATTGGCAGCGACTTCTGCCACGCGGCTCGTTCCATTGGGGTGATCGGGGGACGTCATGACGACGCTGCCGCCAAATGACTTAACCGCGCGATAAATTCTGTCGTCGTCCGTCGCAACGATGACGCGCGACAGTGTTTTTGCCTTCAGGCACTGCTCATAGACGTGCTGAATGACAGGTTTGCCGCAGAGGTCCAAAAGAGGTTTCCCCGGAAGCCGGCTTGAAGCCCATCGGGCTGGTATGATTCCGACAATATTCATCTTCAGATCCTAAAATCTCTCGCTTTTGCACGGATTTTGCGAATATCCAGAGGACGGACGGCGTCGACGATCCAGCGGCGCATTTTCTGTCCCTCTTCTGTCTCCTGCTTGTAGCTCATGAACTCAAGTTCGATCCCCAGCGCGTCGGCGACGCCTACGGCAAGGAGGGGCCAGACTTCGCCGATGTCGCCGATAAGCGGGATACTGCCTTCATGACGGGCAAAAGCGGACATTTCCATGCGGAACGGAATACCGGAGACTTTAGTCTTGGGAAGTCCCTTTGCAATGGCTTCCTGCATCTGAGACTGGAACTCGCACGCTTTGCGGAGGTTTTCGTCAAGGTCAAGGCGAATCAGCGTTTTGCCGCGAAGGTTATACGTGTGCAAGCCGTTCCACCACGCCCAAATTCCGTGGCCGGTGTACTTTTCAAACGGACCGTCGTGCAGCTCCTGCGACAGCGCTATTGCCGACTCGATGATAATATCGGCGCTCTCAAGCATTTGGGCAATGCGCATGCATCGCTGCGAAATGGGGATGCTGTCGCCGATGCACAAGCCGATATTTCCGCCGCCGACCATCTGAGGAAGGCTGACGAGCACTGGCAGATTCTTTTCAGCTCCGGCGCCGAGCATGGTGTGCGGGTCGCATCCCCATCCGGCAACTTCTTCAAACGGCAGACCGTATGTGCGCGCAATGGAGCAAATTTCACTTGCGACGTGTTCATTCCAGTATCCCATGGGATATGCCATGTTTCCTGCCGCCTTGATGACGTCGTGTCCCTCGACAGCGTCTTCTTTGGCGAGAAGCTCTTCGTCAAGAGGGATTTCGCGGCGCAGAGCTTCGCGTTCTTCTGCGCTCATGCGGGTGAACTCAAAGACGTTGCCGCGCGGCATATCCTGCGGGTCAAAGCCCAGCTCATCAGAGCTCACCATCTTGACGCAGTCGAGCGCCCCCGCCATTTCGTGCCCAACAACAGCAGAGCTCGTCGTGACGCCGTCAATAATGCCCTTGTGCATCAGTTCGGCAATCAGTGTCGTGACGCCTTCGTGAATGTTGGGTCCGCTGCCGCTTGCGACGACAATTTTTCCGCCGCGTTTTTTCACTTCGACCATCTTCGCGACAGCGGCTTCAATCGCAGATTGAGTTTTTTCGTCCTGATGCGCGTAGAACGATTTCAAAAGTTCTCTGTTGATCACTGACATTGCGTATATCCTCCGTTCTGTGAGCGTCTTGATATATCCCGATTTATTTTTAGTGCATATACCCTTTTATAATCTGCCAGCTCCGCGCAGAAGCGCCGCCGAGACGCTCGAAAAATGTTCTGCTCCCCTCTTTCCAGACAGAACGGTCAGAGGCCGAGAGCACAGCGCTGAAAAACTGCGCAATTTCCTGCTCTGTGTGAACAATCCGGCAAAGTCCAGCGGAAATTAATCCCTCAGTTGCCTCAGTAAAATCCCTGAAATCCGGCCCCTGACAAAACGGAATTCCCCATATCGCCGGCTCCATGATGTTCTGACCGCCTTTCGGAGCGATTGAACCGCCCATAAACGCGGCTTCTGCGCAGCCATAGAGCGAGAAAAGCACGCCGATTTTGTCGACAATGAGAACGCGCCAATCAGAGTGCGGCTCAGACATGAGACAGATCCCGCGCAAACCAAGCGCTTCGGCTTCCTGAACGAGCGCCTGCGCGCGCTCTGGATGGCGCGGCGCGACGATTAGGCGCAGGCTGGGATATGCGTCCAAAAGTTTTTGAAAAGCGCCAAAAACGAACGTTTCTTCGCCTTCATGCGTGCTTCCGGCGAGGACAACCGGATCTGAATGATTAAAGAAAGCGGACAGCTCGCTGAGGTCGGCGGAGTTCTTCCGCTCAATGAGAGCGTCAACTTTGCAGTCGCCGGTCACACACACCTTTTCCGGAAGAGCTCCCAGCGCGATAAATCGTTCCCGTTCCGCTTCAGTCCGCGCCATAATCGCCGTGTAGCGCCGAATGACGCGGCTCCAAAAGCTCTTGAACCGGCAGTATTTTTTAAAGCTTGATTCAGAAAGACGGCCGTTGACGAGAAAAGCCGGAATGTCTCTTTGAGACAGCTGAAAGAGCATCTCAGGCCATATCTCTGTTTCGACGGTGACGTATGCCCGGGGCTTGAGCGTATCCAGCGCCCTTTGAAGAATCGTCGGTGCGTCCCAAGGATAGTAAATGCGGCAAACGGAGTCGCCCATCAGCCGCTGAGACATCGACTTTCCGGTTTTGGTGATCGTCGAAAGCAAAATGGGCAGCTGTTCATTCTCTTTTCGTATTTCTTTTAGCAGCGGATAGGCAGACTGCACTTCTCCGACGGATACTGCGTGAATCCAGAGGGCATTTTTCGGGATATCGTCAGAGTAATAACCGAATCTCTGGTCGTTGCCTTCATCGTATTTTTTCTCAAGGAACGGGCGCGCGGCTCTGAAAAGAACTTCTGCTGCTGATCCGTAGACTGACATCGTTCCAAGCTATGCGACGCCGCTTTGAAGAAGCTCGTGGATATGGATCATTCCTACAGGCTTTTTCTGCTCGTCAACGACGATTATGACTGAAATTTCCAGTTTTTCCATGACGCGAACCGCTTCAGCCGCCAGCGCGTCGGGGGAAATTGTCCGCGGCGAGCTGATCATGACTTCGCCTACAGGACGCTCAAGGCAGCTGATTCCCTCTTTCGCGATGAGGCGTCTGAGATCGCCGTCGGTGAAGATTCCGCACAGAACTCCATTGTCGTCAACGACGGTTGTCGCGCCGTAGTTCTTGCTGGTAATTTCGAACAGAGCGTCCTTTACGGACGTGTGCTCATGGACGGCAGGAAGAGAGCCGCACGTGCCCATGACGTCGCAGACACGCAGCAGCAGGCGTTTGCCGAGCGTTCCGGCAGGATGGAACAGAGCAAAATCTTCTTTCTTTAGCCCGCGCAGAAGCGTCACCATGGCGCCCAGCGCGTCGCCAATCGCGAGCTGAAGCGTCGTGCTGCTCGTCGGCGCCAGGTTCAGCGGATCGGCTTCCCGTTCAATCGCGGAGCTTAAAAACACATCAGCTCCGAGCGCAAGAGGCGAATTGCTGTCGCCCGAAATAGCGATAACCGGCGCGCCGATACGGCGGAAGAACGGCAGAAGCGCGACGACCTCAGCTGTTTTTCCGCTATGACTGATGAGAAGAGCGACATCTTCATGGCGCACCATGCCCAAGTCACCGTGAGCCGCTTCGCTGGCCTGAAGGAAAAATGAGGGCGTCCCCAGAGAAGAGAGCGTCGCGGCGATTTTGCGCGCGATATGCCCCGCTTTGCCGATACCTGAGACGATGATTCTTCCTCTGCACGCCTCAATTTTCCGCGCAGCGTCCACAAGCTCAAAACCGAACCGGTCCGCGGCACGGAGAAGCTCTTCTGCCTCGTGGCGCAGGACTTCTCTGCCGGCGGCGAGCAGCGCGTCGTCAGAGAGCTGCTCTGCTTTTCTGTCTGAAGGAAGTGTCATTGATTGTTCTGTCATTGTTCACACCAGTCAATCTGCACGGCGCCCAGCTGAGCGCGCACCAGACGGTCAATCGCGGCAATCTGCGTCAGGAATTGTTCAAGCATGCTGAGCGGCACCATGTTCGGCCCGTCGCTCATGGCGTTTTCTGGATTCGGATGCACTTCAAGGAACAGTGCGTCAATACCAACTGACACTGCTGCCCGCGCAAGAGGAAGTGTAAAACGCCGGTCGCCGCCCGATTTGCTGCCCAGCCCTCCGGGCATCTGGACGCTGTGCGTCGCGTCAAAGACGACAGGACAGCCGAGCGAGCGCATGATGACGAGCGAGCGCATGTCGACGACAAGCTGATTGTAGCCCATTGTCGTTCCGCGTTCGCACAGCATGACTTTATCGTTGCCGGCTTCGCTTATTTTTGCAAGAACAGATTTCATGTCCCAAGCCGACAGGAACTGCGCTTTTTTCACGTTGATCGCTTTGCCGGTTTTTGCCGCAGCTACGAGGAGATCCGTCTGACGGCAGAGGAACGCCGGGATCTGCAGGACATCGGCAACGCGCGCTGCGGGCTCAGCCTGACAGGATTCGTGAATATCTGTAAGAACAGGAACTCCGAGTTCCTGTTTAATCTGCGACAGCCACTCAAGCCCGCGCTCCATGCCGGGACCTCGCGGACTGAAGATAGAAGTTCTGTTCGCCTTGTCGTAGGACGCTTTGAAGATATAGTTGAATCCTAACCGCTCGCATAGAGCACGCGCAGCTTTACCGACTTCAAGTCCCAATTCCAGGCTTTCAAGGGCACACGGACCGGCAATCAGTGTCAAACGGTCGCCGCCGACTGTAAAATTACCCACTTCAATTTGCTTCATGACCCTTTCCTCCTGTCAGTTCCAAGGGGTTCTCCTCTGTTACGATCTCTGCGCAGGATTCGCCGCGCGGATTTTTTCGTACAACAGACAGCGGCCTTTCCAGCCCAGCTGTTCTGAAACATAAGCGATGACGGCATCAAGAGTGCCGGAGCGCCCCAAGCGTTCCTTCCCTGCCTCTCCCATGCGCTGGAGAAGCTGCGGCTCATTTAAAAGCTCGAAAGCCGCATGTGCAAGGCTTTCTGGTGTCGGATCGACGAGCAGCTCTGAGTCGCCAAGGAGCTTTTTCTGGACGAATTTTCCTTTTTCTTTAATGGAAAGGACGGGAATACCCATTCCAGCGCACACCTGATTGGCAGTGCCTGCCAGCCCGATGAGGAGCTCCGCTCCGGCAGCACACGCGGACAAGTCGTCGGAAACAACCTGAATGCTCACAGAACCGCACGTCAGACGTCCGTTTTCAAAGTGCCAGCCGTCAGCGCATTCTGCTATTTTTTGAGCTGAGAGCGTTGGCGCGACAACCATAACCGCCGAAACAGACACGCGTTCACTGAGCAATCTCAGCGTATCTAAGAGCAACTGAAGATCTTTGTATGCCCTCGGACGGCTTCCGGGAAGGAGGAGTATCCGCCGCCCCGTTCCCCACTCTGTTCTCCGCTCACCGCTTTCATCATGAAGATCCATGATCGGATTTCCCTCAAAAACGGCGTTCACTCCCGCCTTGCACAGCTCAGCAGCCGTGGCTTCATCGCGAGTCCACACTTTGCGGCAGGCTTTTCTGTACAGAAAATTTTCAAGCCGCCAGTGACCGCTGATCAGCTGCGTCTTCGCTGTCGCAATGAGAAGGGGCTTTTTTCCCTGTCCCCAGAGGGCATGACAGAGCATATATGCGTCACCGACACATATGACAGTGCGGCAGCAGCGCCGGATTTCCTTCCAGCACGCAAACTGTTTCAGGATATGACGAAGGAGTCCTGCTTTCACGTCGCTCAGCAGATCTTTCAGATGATACTTGATGATTCCGCCGGAGGGAGACATTGAAAGAGGTCCAATAGCGCGGATTCCCTTTTCTGAGTAATGTTCGCCGCGACCGACAAGCGGAAACGCCGTGACGTCAGCCTGCGGAAACGCGCGCACAAGCTTTTGCGCCATACACGAACCGATGGCGTCTTCTCCGAATCCGTTTGACGCCACGATAATCTGCGGACGCAGTGTCTGTTTGATGACATTCCAGAAACGTTCGGGGTCGTCGACACTGGAATGAATCAGAGGAACGAGAACGGGCAAATCCGAC
>JAXEJY010000182.1:0-8708 GCA_034101315.1 Pyramidobacter sp. | reverse complement strand
TCCGGGCGTGTCAAGGAATACAATTTCTTTGCCGTTGTACACGATATGCGAGGCGCCGATGTGCTGTGTAATGCCGCCGGCTTCATGAGCGGTGATGTTTGTCTTTCTGATTGCGTCCAAAAGCGACGTTTTGCCGTGGTCGACGTGTCCCATGACCGTGACAATGGGAGGACGCGGCTTGAGATGCGAGCCGCGAAGCTGCGGTTTTGTCTCAGCAGCGGGCGCGGGCTCTTCAGCTTTCTCTTCCTCTTCTTCCCAGTCGATACTCGTGTTAAAGGCGTCGCTCAGGGTAATGATAATGTCGTCGTTAAGCGCTGCCGTCGCGGGAACCATCATTCCGGCAGCAATGAGTTTTTTCACAGCCTCTCCAGCAGAAACTCCGAGCGCATCTGCAAGGTCCTTAACGCTGGCCCCATGGCGGATCTTGAGCGTTTCCTGCTGAGCAGGCGCGGGGGGCGGCGCGGGAACGTCCGCGTCTTTTTTCAAGCTCGCCTCAACGCGCTGAATATCTTCGTCGTCAAGCGTGCTCATGTGCGACTTCACAGAGATGTTCAGTTTTTCCAAATGCGCAAGGAGATCTTTATTGTTCATATCTAACAACTTTGCAAGCTCGTAAACTCTCATTTTACTCAAGGGCATTTCCTCCTTCCGGAAGCAGCGTGACAAGCTTCCTGGCAAAGCCGCTCTGCGACGGAAGAGCTGCAATCTGAGCCTGGCGAAGCCCAAGGAGCTGTCCGAGTTCTAAACGGCTTAAATCTGTGAGAACATGCACGGGCACATTCTTCGCGTCTACACTTCTTTTCAGGGTGCATGAACAATCATGCGTAATAAACACAATGTAATTATTTGAGGAGCCCAGATTTTCCAGCACGCGATCCTGTCCAATAATCAGCTCGCCCGCGCGCCGGGCAAGTCCGAGCGTCGCTCGGATTTCCTCCCAAGCCAGTTCTGTCACTGTTTCTGAAAGAGCAGCAAGCTGAAAGCGCTGGCGAAGCTCATTTTGAACGTCTTCCGGAACAGAGCACTTTAACGACTTTTCAATCAGTCCTTTTTTGAGCGCAAGCGCGACACACTGGCTTTCAGGGCATATATACGCGCCTCTGCCTGATTCGTGTCCGCGCGAGTCAATGATGACTCTGCCGTCCGGAGTCCGAACGATGCGCAGCATTTCGCGCGGATAGCGCTCACGCTTGCAGGCGATGCAGCTTCGCGGGTTTATTGACCGCCTCAAACTTCTGCTCCCTTCTCCTCAAAGAGGTCTGCCAGCGTCGCGGAGGATTCCCCTGTGCCTGAAGCCGTGCAGATGTCAACTCTCCATCCAGTGAGGCGCGCCGCGAGACGGACATTCTGCCCTGCCTTGCCAATCGCAAGAGAAAGCTGATCCGTCGGCGCATAAACGCGCGCTGTCCGCTCCTGGTCAGGAACAACTTCAATGCCGAGCGTCTTTGCAGGCGAAAGGGCATTCTGAATGAATACAAGAGGGTCTTCGCTCCAGATAATAATATCAATTTTTTCGTCGCAAAGCTCGTTGCTGATGTTTTTGATACGAGCCCCGTTGTTTCCGACGCATGCCCCGACGGGATCAACAGCCGGATCATTTGAGACAACAGCGACTTTTGCGCGCGCGCCCGCTTCGCGCACGGTATTCTTTATCTCAACAATTCCGCCCTGAATTTCGGGAATTTGAAGCTCCATCAGCTTTCTCAGCAGACCGGGGTGCGAGCGCGAAAGCAAAATTTTAGGTCCGCGCGTCGTCTGACGAACGTCAAGCAGAAAAAACTTTTTCTTTTCGCCGGGCGTATACGTTTCGCCGGCAATGCATTCCGACTTGGTAAGAACGGCCTCGCTGCGTTCGCTGATTCGCACAAGCACTTGATCAGCTTCCGATTTAAAAATCGTGCCGGTGATAAGATCACCGATTTTATCGTTAAACTCATTATAAATGATATCACGTTCTGCGTCTTTTAGGCGCTGAATGATGACTTGACGCGCCGTTTGGGCTGCAATTCGCCCGAAGCGCTCAGGATGTTCCTTGACAGGCACCTTTACCATGTCGTTGACATTGACATCGCTCATGCCGAGCGCGCGTGCCTCTTCCGGGCTTATTTCGCTTTCGCCGGGACGGGGAGAATCGGCGACTCTTTTCAGGTCGTAAATGGTTACAACGCCCGTCGTGCGGTCGATATGAACTTCAGGCTCAAGTTTTCCCTCTCTGAACTTTCTGTACGCGGACGCAAGCGCTGCCTCTACGCTGGAAATAATGACGTCTTCAGAGAGATTTCTCTCATCGACAACCTGTTTCAGAGCGCTTAAAAAATTCATACCCAGTTCCATTTTTTACCCTTTTCCTCCCTTTTTCTTAAAGACTTTTTTCTGTCCCTTGTTTTCAACATAGACGAGGTGAGCCGACATAATCGTTTCAAAAGGAAGGTCAAATGGCTCGCCGTCAACATCAAAGAGCAGCAGATCGTCTTTTGTTCCCTCAATCACTCCGCTGAAACGCCGGCGTCCTCCCTGCATTTCCTTTAGTTTGACGCTGACGCGGCGGCCTGAAAATCGGACATAATCCTCCAAGCTGAAAAGAGGACGCTCAATCCCGGGAGAGCTCACTTCAAGAAGATAATTCTCCTCCATCGAATCGCTGATTTCGTCAAGATATGCATTGCAGCCCTTTGAAACAGTCTCGCAGTCGTCAAGCGATATGCCGTCAGCCTTATCGATATACAGCCTCAGTGTTGCAACGCCTTCTGTTGTATCGTGCTCGACGCCGACAAATTCATAACCCAGTCTTTCAACGATTGACTTCAAATCAGCAGACAGTTTTCTTTTATCCAAAAAACATCACGCCTCGCTATCATAAAGTCCAGTGATAAAAAACGAAGAGTGGGCGCAGCCCACTCTTCACTCCGAACATCCAAATTACAAATGTATTGTAGCACAAACTCAAATATAAGGCAACGTCAAAAGACCAAAAACTCCGGCAGGCTTTTTTTCTACTCAACCCAATAGTTCGGAGCTTCTTTTGTGACGACGACATCATGAGGATGGTTTTCCTTGACTGACGCCGCAGAAATTTTGACAAAATGAGCGTTTTTCTGCATGTCGGGAACGCTTGCCGCACCAATGTATCCCATTCCGGCGCGAAGTCCGCCGACAAGCTGATAAAGGACATCGCCAGCAGATCCCTTGTACGCAGCAAGACCTTCAATGCCTTCAGGAACCAGCTTGTTATCCTTGGATCCCTCCTGGAAATAACGGTCTTTGCACGCGCTGCCACGCATGGCGCCGAGCGATCCCATGCCGCGGTAGCTCTTGTAAGAACGGCCTCTGTAGATGATAACCTCGCCGGGGCTCTCCTCCGTGCCGGCGAGCAGAGATCCGATCATCACGCTGTCAGCCCCCGCTGCAAGCGCCTTGACAGCGTCGCCGGAATAGCGAATGCCGCCGTCGGCAATTAGTTTTCTGCCCGTTTCTTTTGTCACTGCAGCGACGTTCAAGACGGCTGCAAGCTGCGGCACGCCAATTCCGGCAACAATTCGCGTCGTGCAGATTGAGCCCGGCCCAACGCCGACTTTAACGGCGTCAGCGCCCGCTTCAATGAGCGCACGAGCCGCAGCTGCCGTCGCGATGTTGCCGCCGACGAGCTGCAAATCAGGATACATCTTGCGAATCTCGCGGATTGTATTCAGTACTTTGACAGAATGACCGTGAGCGGTGTCGACAATGATGACGTCAACGTTTGCGTTCACAAGGGCCTCGACGCGTTCAAAGACATCATGACCGACGCCGACCGCAGCGCCGCAGCGCAGACGTCCGACAGAGTCTTTCGCGGCGAACGGGAAATCTTTAACTTTCTGGAGGTCTTTAATCGTGATGAGCCCTTTGAGGTGTCCGTCATCGTCAACTATTGGCAGCTTCTCCACTTTGCAGTGACGAAGAATGTTCTCCGCATCCTCCAGCGTCGTGCCCTCTGGAGCCGTGATGAGGTTCTCGCTCGTCATGACGTTTGAAATGGGCTGATTGTAGTTCGTAATAAAGCGGAGATCGCGGTTGGTAATGATACCGACCAGCTTCATCTGTTTGTCGACAATCGGCACGCCAGAGATGTGGAAGTGGCTCATCAGATCAGTCGCATCTTTGACGGGGTTGTCGGGATAGCAGAAAAACGGATCGCGGATAACGCCGGCTTCCGAGCGTTTTACTTTGTCAACCTCTGTCGCCTGCTCCTCAACGGTGTTGTTGCGATGGACGATTCCGATGCCGCCTTCGCGCGCGACCGCAATCGCAAGACGCGCCTCTGTAACTGTATCCATGGCGGCACTGCAGATAGGGATATTCAATTTTATTTCCGGCGTCAGGAATGAGTCGATGCGGACTTCTGCAGGAAGAACTTCACTGTACTGCGGCTCCAGAAGAACGTCGTCAAATGTAAAACCCTCATATGATGCAAAGTATTTTTCTGTACTCATGATTCCCTCCGGCTAAAGTAAAATTTCGATAAATTATACCCCAAAAAGCGGTGTTATCAAGACCTGCATTCAAAACTCGATTTTATATTTTTCAGCGTAGAAACAGCCCATACAAAAAGAGCTTCACTGCTGCCGGCAGGAGAAACTCCCTCGCCGGACTTGAACGTGATGCCGACTGTGTTATTTCCCAGAACGCGTTCAAGCGAGGCGATCATCGCGTCCTTCCACGGAGCCAGCTTAGGAGTCTGGGCTGTCACGACAATGCTGATCCAATCGGGATTCCACCCGGCAGTTCGCACCCGCTCCAGCGCGTCGCTTAGAAGCAGAATACTGTTTGCATTTTTGTACGCCGCGCTGCTGGCAGGATAAAGCGTTCCAATGTCAGGCAGCCCTGCTGCGCTTAAAATGGAATCGGCGACAGCATGACATACGGCGTCGGCGTCAGAATGACCGGCAAGTCCCATGCGCGACGGGATCTCGACACCGCCGAGCACCAGCCGCCGCCCCGGCTGAAACGGATGGACGTCATATCCGACACCGCTGCGCACAGTGATCGTCTTTTCTGCAATTATCTGCGCCATCTGCCAATCTCCGTCTTCTGTGATTTTGAAGTTGAGCTGCTCTCCTTCGACGCAATCCAGACTCTCTCCGTTTTGAAGCCAAAGCTCCGCTTCGTCTTTAAATGAGCGGCATTGCGAGCGTTCTAGAAGCTCTGTCAATTTTTCGCGTGGAAAAAGCTGAGGCGTCTGAGTGATGAAAATATTATCTCTGTTGACGGCGCTTATCTCATTGCCGCACACTTTTTTCAATGCGTTGTTCTCAGCCAAAATTGGGATCACGGCGTTTTTGCCGTTGAATGCTCGCACCAGCCTCCTGCACAGCTGAACGCTTACAAAAGGACGCGCGGCGTCATGAAACAGTACAGAGCTTGAGCGGGCTTCGCGCAGAGCTGCTAAAACGGAGAGAGAACGAGAGTCGCCCCCACATGTTGTTTTCACGTCGGAGTAATTGACACAGTCCGCTGCAGAAGCGTCAAAAGTCGGAGGAAGGACGAGGACGATCTCCCCGACAACGCCCTCTTCCCTTAACTGCCGCGCCGTTTCAAGACTCCATGCCCAGACAGGGCGCCCTTCAAGATTTCGAAACTGCTTCGCCTGACCGCCGAGCCGCTCCCCTTTTCCTCCGGCGAGAATCACAAAAGCTGGACAGCTCAAGACCGAGCCTCTCTTTTTATTCGGCCAAAAACCATTCTTCCGGCTGACGTCTGAAGCATTGAAGAGAGCGTAACATCCATTGTCTTTCCGATGTACGGGCCGCCGTCTTCGACGACCAGCATTGTGCCGTTTTCAAGATATCCAATGCCCTGACGCGAATCTTTTCCCTCTTTGATGATGTTGACAGTGACAACGTCGCCGGGAAACAGCGCCGGCTTCAGCGCGTTTGCCAAGTCGTTGACGTTGAGAACCCGCACGTTCTGAATCTGCGCGACTTTGTTGAGGTTGTAGTCCGTCGTCAGGATTTCGCCCCCGTAGCGCTGTGCCATAGAAACGATCGCAGAGTCTACAGTATCCCGGTTCAGCTCTTTTACAGACGACTCTACAATTTTCAGATGAACAAGCGGCACGCTCTGCAGTTCTTTGACGACATCGAGCCCCATGCGCCCGCGCGAGCGTTTCCCCTGATCTTTTGAATCCGCAACGCTCTGCAGCTCTGCAAGGACGAAGGACGGAAGGATTAACGTTCCCTGCAGAAATCCCGTTTTGGCAATGTCGAGAATTCTGCCGTCGATAATCGCGCTTGTATCAAGAATTTTGCGCGAAATGATGCCGTCGCGATCAGCGCTTTCAAGTTCTGCCGGAGTTTTAGCGGACGGCTGTTTTTCCGAAAGAGGCTTATTCTTTCGGCGCAGAACGAGTTTTTCCCGCACAGATGTCATATTCTCTCGAACTGAACTCATCGCGCCGCGGATATCACCTTGGCGGCGCACAAAAATCCATGCCATAACAAAGCCAATGAGGACATTCAGCAGCACGGCGATATACGGTCCGAACGGCATGTCGGCAAACGGCAGAGCGACGAGATTCGCCACCAGCAGCCCGACAGTCAGACCGGCAATAGCAGAAGAAAGCTCCGGCCAAGTTGTCGTGCTCAGTTTTTTCTCAAAAACCATCCCCACTGAATTGAGCATATACATAAAAAGAGGCGTCGCTAAAACTCCAATAAAGCCAAAAAGAAAAATGGAAATAAGCGTTGCAATAAAGTCAGATAAGAACGCGTGAGGCAAGATCTCTTTCAAAAGCGGTGTTCCAACTTGGTAGCCAGCAATTCCGCCGAGCAGTCCTAAAAGGACGCGGCAGACCAGCCCCATAATGCTGTTTAGTCCTTCTGTCATACACTCTCTCCTCCTTTGCATATCGTTCAGCCGCGCCCAAAGCGCGAAAGACAGCAGTTATTGTGCTCATACACGCGGCGCTGCCCAAAGCGGCAGAAGAGTCACCGCTCGTCTTTCACTTCAAGCCGGCTTTCAAGCGCCGCGTGAAGGGTCACTCTGTCGGCAAACTCGATACTTCCGCCGACGGGCAGTCCGTATGCCAGGCGCGACTTTTTGACATGCGTCCCCTTCAGCACGTCAAGGAGCGCGTGAAATGTCATATCGCCTTCTATGCGCGGGTTGGTCGCGATGATGACCTCTTCTACTGGATATTCCTCCAGGCGTTTTTTCAGCAGCCGGACTGTTTCTTGAGGGAGCTCATCACGATCCTCCAAAGGCGAAAGCGTCGTTCCGAGAACAAAATATATGCCGTTAAAAAGCCCTGACTGCTCTAAACATACAAGATCCTCAAGCGTTTCTGTGATGCACAGCTGCGACTGATTTCTCAGAGGATCTCTGCACACAGCGCACGGCTGAACATCAGTTAAGTTTCCGCATTTTTCGCACGTCGTGAGACGTTCTGATACTTCAGAAATGGAGCGCGCAAGCTCCTCATCAAATTCATGCCCCTGCTGAAGGAGAAAAAAGGCCATTCGCCGCGCGCTTTTTTCTCCAACACCGGGCAGTTTTTTCAGCATGAAGATGAGGCGCTCCATCGGTTCAGGAAGCGCCATGTGCGTTTAGAAAGGCAGACCGAGACCGCCGGTGATCTGTCCCATGCGCTGCTGCATGAGATCTTTCGCCTTGTTCGCCGCGTCCGTAACCGCTGCAACAATCAGATCTTCAAGCATTTCGACATCATCAGGAGCGACGACTTCCTGAGAAAGTTTAATGCTCACCAGCTCGCCTTGTCCGTTGACTGTCGCCATGACCATTCCGCCACCGGCGCTGCCCTCAACACGGCTCTGTTTGAGCTCCTCCTGAACTTTCTGCATCTGCGCCTGCATTGCCTGAGCCTGTTTAAGCATCTGGCTCATATTTCCCATTCCGCCTCTGTTCCCAAAATTCATGTTCATACTTCCTTTCATATTATACTCTAAGTCGATACTCTCTGTTCAGTGATGATATTTTGAACCCTCTCTGATCATCGCTGCACGATAAATCTGCTCACTGAGGAGCAAAAGCGCCATTTCGTGCGTCAGCGTCAGTTTTGATAAAGAAAGCAGCACGTCTGCGCGCTCTCGCAGGGCTGGCGACACTCCGTACGGACCGCCTATCAGAAAAATCAGACGTCCTTGTCCTCCTGCTGTCAGTTCGGAATAGATCCTTTTTGACAGCTCAACGCTCGTCCATAGACTGCCGCGCTCGTCGAGCAGAAAAAGAGCGTCATTTGCGCCGATTTTGCTTAAAAACTGCTCGCCTTCCAGAGCGACGCGCCGATCCTGTGAAATGCTTTTTCCCTTGCATGGGTCTGGAAGAAAAACCCACTCGACGGGCAGCAGGGGGCGCAAACGAATTTGGTAGTGCTGCCAGCCGCTGAGGATAAAATCCTGACGGGGTTTGCCCATTGCCATGACTGTTATTTTCATCGACGCCTCGCTTTTGCGCGCCGCCAGCGCTCCATCTCGCACATTTTTTCGTACGCTACCCTCAGTTCGGCGTCAGAGGCATTTCCAGCTGACAGGTTTTTCAGTCTGATCTGAAGTATCCTGCGCACGTCTTCAGACGCTGCAACTACAGTTTTAAGCGCAATAGCGCTGTTGACATAATCCAGCAGAGCGGAAACCATTCTGTCGGTTTGAACTGAAGCCTCTTCTACCTGAGGCGACGTGAGGAGCGACGTGCAGTACGGCAGCAGACTGCTGACG
>JAXEJY010000181.1:0-2769 GCA_034101315.1 Pyramidobacter sp. | reverse complement strand
GGTCTTCGTACTCATATTTGCTGCGGCTGACGCCGTAGCCTTCAGCGCTTTTGACGCGAACGGTGCCGTCAGAGGTCTCAAGCGTTTTGAAACGCCGGCGCAGGACATAGCGTCGGCTGCTCTGCTCGCGCACGCCGAGGGTCGTCGTGTGCTTGAAAAGCGCCTGAATCACCGTGTCGCGCACTGAAGCGGAGCACATGACGCAGAGCAGAACGCCGGGACGGGATTTTTTCATGCCGATGGGGGTCGTGTAGACGTCGAGCGCTCCTGCGTCAAAAAGGCGCTCCATGGCGAAGCCGACGGCTTCAGGCGTCATGTCATCGACATTGCAGCACAGCTCAAAAATCGTTTCAGCCTGTTCGGGCGAGTCGCCAAGCAGGGCGCGGACGCAGTTGAGCTGCTCAAACTTCTTCGTGCCCATTCCGTAGCCGACGGCTTGTGTTTTCATCAGGGGCATGGCGCCGAACTCATCGGCAAAGTGCTTTAAGAGCGCCGCGCCTGTCGGCGTGCAGAGTTCGCCGCGGATATCGGTTGAATACGCCGGCACGCCGCGCAGGATAAACGCCGTGGCAGGCGCGGGAACGGGGAGAATCCCGTGGGCGCAGTGAACATGGCCGCTCCCGACGTGAACCGGCGACGCGACGATTTTTTCCGGCGCCAGCGTGTCGATGAGAAGGCAGACGGCGGCGATGTCGGCAACGGCGTCGAGCGCACCGACTTCGTGAAAGTGAATCTCCGAAACGGGAACGCCGTGCGCGGCGCTTTCCGCGTCGGCGATGAGATGATACACGGCCGTGACGTCACGCTTCACCTTTTCCGGCAGCAAGAGCGCGCTGATCAGAGCTTCCATGTCTGCCATGCCCCGGTGAACGTGCGTGTGCTCGTGAGAGTGCGTGTGCTCGTGAGAGTGCATGTGCTCGTGAGAGTGCGTGTGCTCGTGAGAGTGCCCGTGCTCGTGACAATGCTCGTGCCCGTGCGAATGCTCATGCGCGTGCTCGTGAGAGTATTCATGTTCGCGGCAGTGCTCATGACAATGCTTGTGCGCGTCGCAGGTGCTTTCTTCAATGCCTCTGACGGTGACGGTGATCTTCGTTCCGAGGATTCCGCACTGCGGCACGCGCTCACGGGCGAACTTCACTTCGGGAATGCCGATGGCATTCAGCCGGGCGATAAAAGCATCCGGATCTGGGAGCAGTTCCAGAAGCGCCGCCGTCAGCATATCTCCGGCAGCGCCCATTCCGCAGTCAAGGTACAGAGTTTTCATGTTATCCGCGTGTCCTTTCTCTTCGGCAGATCATGCTGGCGAGGTATCCGGCGCCGAATCCGTTGTCGATGTTGACGACGGACACGCCGGACGCGCATGAGTTGAGCATTGACAGAAGCGCCGCGACGCCTCCGAACGACGCGCCGTAGCCGACGCTTGTCGGGACGGCAATGACGGGGCAGTCGGCAAGCCCCCCAGTGACGCTGGCAAGAGCGCCCTCCATTCCGGCAACGGCAACAATAGCGCTGGCGCTCATAATGTCGTCAAGGTGAGCTAAAAGCCGATGAAGTCCGGCGACGCCGGCGTCGTAGACACGCGTGACGCGGCTTCCGAGGACTTCCGCCGTGAGGGCTGCTTCTTCAGCCACGGGAATGTCGCTCGTTCCGGCGGAGATGACGAGAACTTTTCCGTCTCCTTCCGGAGCGGGCATTTCGCCGACGATTCCGACGCGCGCCAGACTGTGATACGTCAGCGGGCAGAACTTTTTGACCTCCTCGGCGGCTTCGGGCGACATTCGAGTGATGAGAATGGTGTTCTGCCCGTTCTTCTGCATCGTCTGGACGATGGAAGCAATCTGCTCCGGCGTCTTTCCAGCGCCGTAAATGACCTCTGCGGCACCCTGCCGCACGGCGCGGTGAAGGTCGACTTTTGCGAATCCGATATCCTCAAATGGGGCGCGTTTCAGCTTCAGCGCCGCGCAGTCCACAGACAATTCGCCGCTGCGCACCTGTTCAAGTATTTCGCGAAGAGCCTGAGTCATGAGCGCGCCTCCAGACTGAGCAGGACAGAAGAATAGTATTTTTTCAGCTCGCTCTCAACCTGAGCGCGCCGTTCCAGCATCAGGGCAAACTGCGGTTCAGTCAGCTCAATTTTTGCCGCAGTGCCGAGCGTGCGGACGCGAAAATCGCTGAATCCGAGGGAGAACAGAAAATCCTCAGCCCGTTCTGTGCGCTCAAGCAGCTGAGCTGTCAGCGGCGTTCCTTCCGGGATGCGCGTAGCAAGGCACGAATAGGACGGCTTATCCCACGTGAAGAGCCCCGCGTTGCGTGAGAGACGGCGGATATCGTCCTTCGTCAGACCGCAGAGCCGGAGCGGGGACAGCACGCCGAGCTCTTCAAGAGCTTTCATGCCGGGTCTGCCTGAAGCGTCGTCTGAGGCGTTTGTCCCGTCGGCAACAACGGGGTATCCGTCGGCGCGTGCGCGCTCGACAAGGGCGCTGAACATCTTCTTTTTGCAGTAGTAGCAGCGGTCTGCCGGATTGGCGGCGATGGCAGAATCTGACAGGACGTCCGCCTCAAGCACGGTGACGGACGCGTCGACCTGAGACGCCAGCGCCAGCGCGTCTTTCAGCTCAAAACGCGGCTGAAACGCCGAATGTGAATAGTACGCCTGCACCTGCGCTTTAGCGGCAATCGCGGCGTAGAGCAGATACGACGAATCGACTCCGCCGGAAAACGCTAGGGCGATACGCGGATGTCGGGCGAAAAACTCTGATAATGTCATAC
>JAXEJY010000180.1:0-2877 GCA_034101315.1 Pyramidobacter sp. | reverse complement strand
GACCCTGCTGAACGGGGTGGTCAACCTGAGCCGCCGCATGAACCATGGGAGCAGAGCCGAGACCGGCTTCGTTGGAAAAGACGCCGCGTGCGATACCGCGGGTAATCGCTTCTTTAACGCCCCAGCCTGCAAGAGCGCCGGGAAGAGCCATGGGATCGCCGAATGCGCCCTGAACTGCAGCGGACAGAGCAGCTCCGATGTGCTGCGAGTTCTTAAAGACAACTGTGCCGGCGCCGACGATGTACAGGATCGCCATGAACGGAACAAGATAGACAGTGATCGTAGCGATTCTCGTCAGACCGCCCCAGATAACGAGACCGACAAGGATTGCGACAATGGCAGCCGTGTAAACGTGGGGAACTCCGAATCCCATCGCAATGGCTTCAGCCGTGGAGTTGGACTGAACGGCGTTGCCGATTCCGAACGAGGCAAGCAGAGCGAACAGAGCGAAGATGACCGCAAGCCATTTCATGCCGCAGCCGTGCTCAAGGACGTACATCGTGCCGCCGCGGAAGTTGCCGTTTTCGTCTTTTGAGCGGTAGCGAACTGCAAGAGTAACTTCGACGAACTTCGTCGTCATGCCGAAAAACGCTGAGAAGAGCATCCAGAACAGAGCGCCCGGTCCGCCGAGATGGAGCGCCGTAGCGACGCCTGCGACGTTTCCTGTGCCGACTGTTGCGGCAAGAGCCGTAGCCATGGCGGCAAATGAAGAGACGTTGCCCTCCCCTTCTCTTTTCGCTGCTATTTTGCCGAGAACTTCCTTAAATGTGATTCCAAAAAAGCGAAGCTGAGGGAAGCCAAGAATAAATGTAAACCAAATACCCGTACCGACGAGCAGAGTCAGCATCCATGGTCCCCAAACGATTCCGTTGATAATGCCGTTCCATTTCATGATAGCTTCCATAAATGCACCATCTCCTTTTTCCACTTTTTTGCTTCATCATTTTGCAGAACACCCGGGCAGGAGCGTCAGCAAAAAGAACAAAAAAACTGCATTGCTGCTTTCAGCAGTCTTTAGCGAGTAAAATTATGCCAATTTTTCATCTAAAATTCATCGGCAAATCTCCTCATCGGCCTCTCAGTAAAAATACTTAAACACAAAAACCCCCTGTCCTGTTGGACAGGGGGGGTATGCACTCAGAAAAGATTATTATTTTGCCAGTTTAATCAGACGGTTCAGGGCGTTGATAAGCGGCTGAATTTCCTTCTTTGACGCGCGCTGCTTGAACGCCTGAACATTGCTGATGTGCTTGCCCCAATAGGCGTCATTGACGTTCGGCAGTTCACTGATCACAGAACCGTCAATCGCCGCGCCGGCAAAGACTCCCTTCGTAATGGAATAGCTGTACAGAGGGGCGCGCGCGTTGATGTCCGTTCCGACAGAGGCACTTCGCCCGCTCGGTCCCGCAACTGCCGCCACGTCAGCGCCGACTGTAAACGTGCTTCCGCGGAACGCTTTCATGCCCTCTTCAGTGTTGACAGTCAGCACAAGAGCGGTCGACGACGCGCCAATCTGCAGACCGACAGAACCGCCGCCTATGCTAAAAAACGCAGGACCGTACCAAACGCCAGTCTTAGGATCGCGGCAAATCATCAGCCCCTCGCCATAGCGCCCGCCGACGACAAAGCCGGCTTTGACCACTTCGGGGAATATCGCGACGCCAATGCCTTCTTTAACAGACGCCGCCAGCCCAGGAGCAGATTTTGACTTGATCATCTTCTCTACCGCCTTCACAGCGCTGTTGATACGTCCAGAAACATCCATATCCTTTGCGGCGTCGGAAGGAGAGCACGCAAGAACCAGCAGAAGCAGAGCAGCAGTGATTGTTTTCTTCATGTGAATACACCTCCGTGAATAAGTTTGCGCGTATATTTTACACTATTTTTAGAAAAAACACATTTAAGCCAGAAAAACACCTTGCAGAGTAAAAAACATGTGCTATACTGAACACATCGATAAACGGACTCCTGCGGTGTTCGTGATCATGATTTTCGTCTTGAGCCAACACCTGTACGCAGCGGAGCAGAACTTCACGAGCTGTGGCGCGTGGAGAAACTCCAAAAATTTGGCGCATCGGGTCAAGACTATTGTGACACGGCATTGTGGGTAAAATTTATCATTAAGAGGAAGCCGAAAGGCTTCCTCTTTTTCATTACCGCTGAATGAACGTGCATCGCTGTTCAACGCTGCAAAAGCAGTGCCGGAAAAAACAAAAAATCAGCAGGGAGTGTGCGCATGAGCCCCTACATCCATTTCAACGAAATACACGGCGTCATCTTCGACTGGGACGGCGTCATTGCAGAAACTCAGCTTGACTTCAGCTCTATTCGCCAGCGATTTTTCGGAGGAAGACGCGCGCCTCTTCTTGAAGAAGCGGCGAAAATGCCGCCGGCGATGAGAGACGAATTGATGAAAGCCATCGAGGACGAAGAGATGCGCGGCGCCGAGATCTCCGTCGAGATAGAGGGCGCGAGATGTCTGACGGAATACCTGAACGAGCGCGGCATTCCGTGGTGTGTTCTGTCGCGCAACTGCAGGGCTTCAATTGACCGCGCTGCTGACGTCATTGGCTTTCAGCTGCCAAAGCACACATTTTCGAGGGAATCGCAGCACGTCAAACCTGACCCTCGCGCCATGACCGACGCGGCGGCGGCTTTAGGGGTCGATCCGCGCAAATGTCTCGTCATCGGCGATTTCCTCTATGAACTCCTCGGAGCGCGCCGCGCAGGAATGCGCGCTGTTCTCGTTCAGCGCGACGGAGAGTGGCGAAGTCTTGCCGACGCGTTTTATCCCAAAATGACTGACTTCGCCGATGATTTTATCCGCAACGGACACTTTGTTCCGTGGGAATACCACTCCGTGTTTCAGGCGCGGGG
>JAXEJY010000179.1:0-8098 GCA_034101315.1 Pyramidobacter sp. | reverse complement strand
CCGCCCGAAAGCTGGCTTGGAAAGACGATTCTTGACCTGAATGTGCGCACAAACTATCACATGTACATTCTGGCGACGAAAAAGGACGGCGTCATGTCGCCTCTGCCTCAGCCCGACTACGTGTTCCGCGCCGATGAAACGCTGGTCGTCATGGGCAGCGACTCCAGCGTTCAGAAACTCCTGCTCTGATTTGAAAAAACAATCATTTCTCCGACGCTCTCCATTCATTTTCGCCTTACAGTTTCTTTACGAAAAAAAGGCTTAAATTTTACACACAATCTTTGTATCTTTTGTTTCCTTTCGCGGGAGTTCTGTGATAAACTTACAGAGCAGGTTATCTTGCACAAAATACAGGAGGTTGAGACGATGAAACGTGTTTCTGCATTTCTTTTTGCGCTTCTGGTTACTGTGTGCATGGCGACGGCTGCAGCAGCTGACAAGCCTAAAGTCGTTATCTACACGTCCATGTACGAAGACATCATCGAAGCGATGGACGAGGTTCTTGAAGAGAAGTTCCCCAACTACGACATCGAGTTCTTCTACGGCGGAACGGGCACGCTTCAGGCGAAAATCGCCGCGGAGCTTGACTCCAAAAAGCTCGGCTGCGACATGCTGATGGTCGCTGACCCCTCATACGCTCTTGAGCTGAAAGAAGCCAAAGTTCTTCACCCCTACGTCTCAAAAGAAGCGAAGAACATGAGCTTTGAGTACGACCCCGAAGGCTACTGGTATCCCGTTCGCATCAGCAACATGATCCTTGCCTACAACCCTGAAATGTTCGCCAAAGACAAAGTTCCCCACAGCTTCAAGGACTTTGCCTACAACCCCGACGTCGCCGGCTACATCTCCATGTCCAACCCTCTGACATCGGGCACCGCTCTTGTCGCCATCTCTGCCCTCAAGGACAAGTACGGCTATGAGTATTTCGACGCGCTTGCCAAACAGAAAGTCATGGTTGAGTCCGGCTCTGTCGCCCTTGCCAAGCTTGAAACCGGCGAGTGCAAAGTCATCATGATCCTCGAAGAGTCCGTTCTGAAGAAACGCGAAGAAGAGGACAGCGCCATTGAAGTCATCTACCCCACCGACGGTACAATCTGCGTTCCTTCGCCCATCATGACCGTCAGCAATGAGCTCAGCGCCCACAAGAACGTCAAAATCTGCGAAGAGCTGACCGACTGGTTCCTGTCCCCCGAAGGACAGTCCTACATCGTCAAGGCGTGGATGCACTCCGTCCGCACGGATGCCACCAAGCCTCCGTTCGACGCCATTCCCACGGCTGAAATCAGAAAGAACGCCATGCCTGTCGTCTGGGAGCATGCGTTCCGCGAGAGAAGCGAGCTCCGTACCAACTTTGAAGAGAAAGTCAAAGTTAAGAAAAAATAGCACAGCGCAATTTAAGTAATTTTACTGACGGGGCAAATCTTTTTTGCCCCGTCTCTTAATGTATAATGAGATGTATGCGCCGCGCCGGACAGCTCCTTTTTGTGCTGCCCGCTGTCTGTACTGCGCTGCCGGTCAACAAAATTTGAGAATACAGGTGGTGTCGCCCGGTGATTTCCCAAGGGGAAACTTTGTCGATAAGACAGCCAAAAAAATTCTGTTTAGACACGAAAATGTTCCTGATCCTTGCAATTGCAGCATTTCTGCTGGTGTTCAACGTATTCCCGCTGCTGTACTTGGTCGTCAGAGCGTTTTTTGAAACAGGCGAATTTTCCACGGAGGCGTTTCGCCGCATCTACACGCACGCCCTCAACTGGCAGGCTCTGAGAAACACTGTCATTGCCGCCGGAAGCTCTATGCTCCTGGGCGTGGCAATCGCGTTTCCTCTCGCCTGGCTCGTCGGCAGAACGGACATGTACGGCAAAAAATTCTTCCGCACGCTGTTCGTCATGACCTACATGGTGCCGCCCTACGTCGGCGCGATGGCGTGGCTTCGGCTTCTCAACCCAAAAGTCGGAACGCTGAACAAATTTTTGGCGCAGATCCTCGGACTTGCCGAAAATCCGTTCAACATCTACACCATGGGCGGTCTGATATGGGTTCTGACCACTTTCTACTACCCCTACGCGTTCATCACCATCTCGCGCGCCATGGAAAAAATGGATCCCTCGCTGGAAGAGGCTTCAAAGGTTTCCGGCGCTTCCCCCTTGAAAACTGTGCTGACCGTCACGTTCCCGATTATGCTTCCCAGCATCGTCGCCGCCGGTCTGCTTGTATTTGTGTCCGCCGCGTCGTGCTACGGCATTCCGTCGATTATCGGCGCGCCCGGTCAGATTGACACGGTGACGACGCGAATTATCGACTACGTGTACGTCGGCTCCGCCGAAGGGCTGACCGATGCCACGACGCTCGCCGTCGCCCTCATGCTCATCGCCAACATCGTGCTGTACGTCTCCACGTTTATCTGCGGCAAAAAACAGTACATCACCGTGTCGGGCAAATCGACGCGCCCCAATATCGTGGAGCTTGGGAAATGGCGTCTTCCCATCACGCTGCTCGTGTCGCTGTTCGCATTGGTCGTCATCGTCATCCCGTTTGCCACTGTCGCGCTGACGTCAATCACCATCAACCTCGGCAAGGGAGTGACGCTCAGCAATTTCACTACAAAATACTGGAAAATTCTCTTCACCAGAAAAGCGATCATCACCTCGGCGAAGAACAGCCTTATCGCCGCGTCGACCGCCGCGACCGCCGGCATGTTCATCTCGTGCGTCATGGCGTATCTGCTGACGCGCACTCGCCTGTGGGGACGCCGCATTCCCGATTTCCTGATCACCGTCGGCTCGGGAACGCCCAGCGTCGTCATTGCCCTCGCGCTCATCATGACCATGTCGGGACGGTTCGGCATCAACATTTACAACACCCTGACGATTATGATCATCGCCTACATGATCAAATACCTCCTCATGGGCATGAGAACGGTCGTCTCGGCGATGAGCCAGATTCATCCGTCCCTTGAAGAGGCGTCGCTCATCTCCGGCGCCGGGTGGCTGCGCAGCTTTAAAGACGTGACGCTGCCCCTCATTGCGCCGTCAGTCGTTGCAGGATGGTTTCTCATCTTCATGCCCTGCTTCTACGAACTGACTATGTCGGCTCTGCTGTACTCGACTGACACAAAGACCATCGGCTATGAGCTGTTTACTTATCAGACGTATCACAGCCAGCAGACTGCCTCCGCCATCGCCACAGGAATCCTGATTCTGGTCATCGCCGTCAACTGGCTGCTCAACAAGCTGACAAAAGGCGAATTTTCTATTTAGAAGGAGCATGACTGATGTCCTCTATTACACTGAACGCTGTCACGAAATCCTACGGGAAAGTACAAGTCATTGAAGAGTTCAGCAGCGTGTTCCGCGACCACGAGTTCATCTCACTGCTGGGGCCGTCGGGCTGCGGAAAGACGACCATGCTCCGCATGATCGCCGGCTTTGAGAAGCCGACAACGGGCGAAATTCTCATTGACGACTGCGTCGTCAGCGGGCCGAACGGCTTCATTCCCCCGAATAAGCGCAACATCGGCATGGTGTTCCAGTCGTACGCCGTGTGGCCGCACATGAACGTTTTTGACAACGTTGCCTATCCTCTGAAAATTCAGGGCGTCGCCCGAAAGGAAATCCGCGACCGCGTCCGCACCATTCTGGAAATGGTTCATCTGAGCCAGTACATCGACAGAATGCCCAACGAGCTTTCAGGCGGTCAGCAGCAGCGCGTTGCTCTGGGGCGCGCACTCGTGTCAAATCCCAAAGTGCTCCTGCTCGACGAACCTCTGTCAAACCTCGACGCCAAACTGCGCGAGAGCATGAGATTCGAGATCAAAGAAGTGCAGAAACACTTCGGCATCACCGTCGTGTACGTCACGCACGACCAGACGGAAGCCATGGCAATGTCCGACCGCGTCATCGTCCTCAACCGGGGCGTCGTTCAGCAGACTGACACGCCGATGAACATCTACAGAAATCCGCGCAACCAGTTTGTCGCCGATTTCGTCGGCAAAATTAACTTTATCCGCGGCGAAGCGGACGGCGGACGGATTCAGTTTGCCGGCGGCCAGAGCATGGCGTATTCGGGCGACCGCACTGGCAAAGTCGTCGTCGCCGTGCGCCCTGAAAACATCATCCTGCGCACCGACCGCGGCGTGCTTCAAGGACGCCTCTCAAGCTCCTACTACCTTGGCGACACCAACGACTGCCGCGTCGACATGAACGCGCAGCCAGTCCGCGTCATCGCCGCAGGAAACACGCACGGGCACATCGGCGTCGGTCAGGACGTGTGGCTTGACTTCGACGAGTACATCGTCTTCCCCGACGACGGACTTGAAGACCACATCAGAATCCTTTCATAAAACATCAGCAAAAGCGCGGCTGCCGGAAAAAAACCGGACAGCCGCACTTTTTTATTCCGAGCGCCAATATTTTCTCAAATAAAAAAAATAAAGACTTTTCTTTTATGGTTAACAATGTTATGATTACAGTGCAAACAGTTTCTCATTCAAAAAACAGTGCCTGGTCATCAGCGCACATCGGGAGGAGTCATATCATGTCATACAGTCCGGATTTATCGTCTGCGTTTAACGGCACAAAAATGCGCTCGCATCTTATGTCGCCGTCGGGAATGTGCTCGTTCTGCACGGAGGAGTGCACAGGAACGTGCGAAATCGGACTTTCCGCCATGCGCGGCGAGCTGGCTGTCTACCCCACGAACACGGGAGCCAACCAGATCGCGTCAGAAAAAGTCATGCCCATCGATTACTCGCACTTCAACATCAACGGCCGCGTTTTCGGCGCTGCCGGCTGCGCTGCGGACGAAGAAGAGGCGGAGATTTTCAACGTACGCCTCCAGCAGACCATCGGCACGGCAAATCCCGTCAAACTGGCGCTGCCCGTAATTCTGCCCGCGCTCATCAAGCTGAACTGGAAAGACTACTTTGCCGGAGCTGCCATGGCTGGCGTCAACTGCGTCATCGGCGAAGGCTCCCCCAGCAAAGACCCCAATCTGGAATACACAGACGGCAAAATTTCAAAATTTGAGAAGCTGAACGAAATGCTTGACGCGTTCCGCGCCTACGACCGCGGATACGGTCAGATTATCCTTCAGTGCAACACAGAGGACGACGCGCAGGGTTTGCCTGAATACGCCATCACAAAAGCCGGCGCGACGGCAATTGAGTTCAAATTCGGTCAGTCAGCCAAGGGAACACAGCCGGCTGTTCGCGTCAAAACGCTTGAAGAAGCTTTGGCAAAGCAGAAAAACGGAGCGCTGGTTCACCCCAATCCGTCAGACCCTGCCATTGTGAAAGCCGCTGCTGAGGGCTGCTGTCCGAACTTCTTCACCTACAGCCGTCTGCCTCAGTGGTCTGAAGCGTATCTCGTCAGCCGCGTTGAACAGCTGAGAGCGCTTGGACTGAAAAACGTCTACTTCAAGATGGCAGGTTTTGACCCGGCTGACATGGAGCGCGTTCTGCGCATCGCTGCCGCGTGCGGCGCCGACATGGTGACGTTTGACGGCGCGGGCGGCGGCTCTGGCTACAGCCCCTGCAAGATGATGAACGAATGGGGGTATCCTGCTGTTTTGATTGAAGCTGCCATTGTCCCCATCTGCCGCGGACTTGAAGCGCAGGGAATCGCCGTTCCCGCCATTGCCATCACCGGCGGATTTGTCACAGAAGATCAGGTGTACAAAGCTCTTGCCTTGGGCGCTCCCTACGTCAAAGCCGTCGGGCTGTGCCGCTCCGCAATGGCAGCCGCGATGACCGGCAAAAAAATCGGAGACATGATCGAGGAAGGCAACATTCCCGCGCACGTCCGCGCGTACGGGACGACGAAAGAGGAAGTGTTTGCCGACCTGCCCGAACTGCGCTGGCTGTACGGCAAAGAAAAAGCCGACGCCGCCTCCACCGGCGCCATCGGCGTGTACTCCTACCTGCGCCGTATCGCCTTCGGCGTTCAGCACTTCGCGGCGCTCAACAGAAAATTTGACATCGCCCTTGCCGATTCGTCTGACCTGATCCCCCTCACGCCCTCAGCCCGCGACATCTTAAACGGCGAGTGGTTCTAAAAACGCCCGAGGAGGCGTTCGCACAAAAACTGGACAGCGCCAAAGCGCAAAAAAATTCCCTGCCGTGAGATAAAACTCGCGGCAGGGAATTTTTATTTTTAAAGCTACTGCTGCTTTGCGCGGTATAAGACGTCAAGACACGCGCGGGACAGACTTTTGAGGCTTGAAATGCCCATGTGGGGCGGCAGAGAACTGGCGTCGTAGGCAAGAGGCAGTTCTGTGCACGCGCAGACGATCGGCGCTTCCTGAATGTTCCACAGGCGTTTGCCGATCTCGTCCATCACAACGCCGCTTTTGGCAAGCTCTCCGGCTTTGACGTGCCTTATGGCATCCGACACGAGCGACCGGACGTCGTCGGGAACGTCCCAAAATCTGTAGCCGCGATGCTGAGCTTCATGCGTGTAGATTCCGGAGTCAAGCGTCGCGCCCGTGGCAATCAGCCAGCATCCTTCCGGCGCTGACGCCATGGCGTCATCAACCGTCGCCTCGACGATGTGAATCAGCGGCACAGGGAGCTCGGCGCGGAAATGATCGATGAAAATGTGCGCCGTGTTGCACGGCACGGCAAGCAGGTTTACTCCCCATGAGCAAAGCTTCATCAGCCCCTCGCGCAGGGCGTTTTCAGGACTCTCGCCTTTGCCCATGAACGCAGCTGTGCGGTCGGGAGTCTGAGCGTTTGAATAGAGATAGACGACAGGGTGCTCCTGATCGCGCTGCGCCGGCGCCATTGCCGCAAGCAGCCTCATGAACTCAGCCGACGCCGCCGGCCCTAAACCGCCGTATACACCAAGAATTTTTTCTGGTATCATATTTTTCAGATCCTCCAGTTTGAGCAAAAGTTTCTTATTCATCATAACCTAATTTGCGCCGCCGTCAAGGCAGATTCCAGTACGTTTTCCCAGCCTATTTCAGCACAATTCCCAGGAGGTGTTTCTTGTAGAAATGGATACCCATCCGCCAGTCCCTCTGGCGCTCTATCGCTGCGCCAGCTATGACCCCGAAGTTCTCGGCCCGATTGTCCGCCAGTGTCTCTCGTTCGCGCCCATTTCGCGAGGCAGCAGTGTCCTCGTCAAAGCCAACATGATTTCAGCGCGCGCTCCGGAGCGCAGCGTCACCACGCATCCGGCAGTCGTCGAAAGCGTTTGCCGCGCCCTGCTCGACATGGACTGCCGCCCGTTTATCGGCGACAGCCCGGGCATGGAGCCGTTTGATAAAATCGCCCGCATTTCCGGAATTGCCGATGTCGGCAAGCGCCTTGGCGTTGAAGTCCGTGAGCTGTCGCGCTCTACGCTGTGTCCTCCGTCGCCGCGGCGCGTCAATCAGCGTCTGGAGCTTTCAGCCGACGCCCTTGGCGCCGACGCCATCGTCAACCTGCCGAAGCTGAAAACGCACTGCCAGATGCAGCTGACGCTCGCCGTCAAAAACCTGTTCGGAACGGTCGTCGGCCAGAGAAAAGCTCAGTGGCATTATGCCGTCGGGCTCGACCGCTCGCGCTTTGCCAACGTGATGCTGGACATCCTTCAGTCGCTGCCGCCAGTGTTCTCCATTCTCGACGGCGTCATGGGCATGGACGGGCGCGGTCCGACAAACGGCACTCCTCACGCGTTCGGCATGATCGCCGCGTGCACCGACCCCGTCGCGCTGGACTCCGCGTGCTGCACACTTTTGGGGGTCAATCCAGACGATTATGCCCTCTGCCGCGCCGCGCGCCTGCGCAATATCGGCGACCCGGGATTAGCCAATATCGAATGGCGCGGCGACATGCCGCCCCAGACGCGATTTGAGAACGTCGACATGCCCGAACTCCACGCGCTGAACCTTGCCCCGCGCTTCTTGGACCGCATTACAGGACGGCTGCTGTCCTCCCGTCCTTTCCAGGTAAAGAACCGCTGCATCGCTTGCGGCCGCTGCGCTCAGATATGCCCGGCAGACGCGCTCCGTCTGGAACGCGGTACGCTCCGCTTTGACTACGACAAATGCATCCGCTGCTACTGCTGCCACGAAATGTGTCCGGCAGACGCCATCGGTTTCCGCGAAAGCACCC
>JAXEJY010000178.1:0-9813 GCA_034101315.1 Pyramidobacter sp. | reverse complement strand
CTGATGGCGTTCTACTTCTTCGTTGAGTTCTGCCAGTGGTTCTACGCCGGCTTTATCGCCTGCAGCGTCCCCGATGAAATGATGTCGGCCAGAAAGGAGATTGACTCATGGATTGGATGATCCTTTTGTCGCTGGGCATTTTTGCCTGCATGATCTTTGCCGGCGTTCCAATTCCCTTCGGCTTTTTAACTTCAATTATCTTCCTGACGATTACAAAGGGCGTTGACCCTGATTTTCTGCTGTCAGTCGGCTTTACGAGTCTGAATTCCGTGACGCTGCTCAGTCTGCCGTTCTTCATCGCGCTGGGCTATCTCGTCACCGGCGGAAGCATCGCGAAACGTCTGCTGAACTTCGCTGACTCCATGGCAGGACGCATTCCCGGCGGCCTGGGGATCGTCGCGTGCGTGACGTCTGCTGTGTTCGGCGCCATCTCGGGAGCAGCCGCATCGTCAGTCATCGCCATTGGAACGATCATGATTCCCGAAATGGAACTGCGCGGATATCCCAGAGGATATTCAGCGGCTCTCATCAGCGCTTCAGCTGTTTTAAGCACGCTGATTCCTCCCAGCGTCACCATGATCATGTACGCGTTCGTCACCAGCCAGTCTGTGGCGGCGTGCTTCCTGGCGACGTTCGTCCCCGGCGTCCTGCTGACAATTCTTTTCTGCCTTGTCAACGTCTACATGGTGAAGAGAATGCCGTCGGTCGAAGTGAAGCCGCAGATCTCTTTCTCCGAAAAAGTGGAGCTGTTCAAATCCACGGCAAAGCCCGCGATCGGCGGACTGTTCCTGCCCGTTATCATCTTGGGCGGCATTTACGGCGGCATTATGACCCCCACTGAAGCCGCTGCCGCGGCGGTGATGTACTCGCTGATTCTGAGCGTCTTTGTCTACCGTGAAATGTCGCTTGGCAAGGCGTTTTTGCACCTTCGCTCGTCCGTCACCGCGACGGGAACAATGATGCTGATGACGTTTTTCGCCGCGATTCTGAGCCGCATTTATGCCATGGAGCAGGTTCCTCAGATGGTCTCCACGACGCTTCTCAGTCTGACGAGCAACAAGTATCTTCTTCTGCTGCTCATCAACGTGTTCCTCATTTTCACAGGAATGATCGTCGACGCGCTGAGCGGCATCCTGCTCGTCACGCCTCTGTTGTTTCCCGTTATCCTCAAGATGGGCATTCATCCGATTCACTTCGCCGCGATGATCGGCGTCAACTTGGGCATGGGAATGCTGACGCCTCCTATGGCAGGAATCCTGTACATGGGCGCCAAAACGGCAAAAGTCACCGTGGACAAGATGTTCCGTCCCATCATGATTTTCATCCTGACCTGCTATGTCCCCGTCATTATTCTGACGACGTTCTGGGAGCCTCTGTCGCTCTATATCCCGCGCCTTCTCGGCCTCATTCAGTAAGGCATTTGTGAAGAAAGGTGGATTTTTGAATGCGTATTACCTCTATTGAGATCATCGAGACAAAAATTCCTCTGCCGCACCCTTATAAACTGAGCCAGCGCTACGGCACGATGGCGTACACGCACCCGACGATCGTGAAAGTCCATACAGACGAAGGACTGACAGGATACGGCGAGACGGACGCGTGGGTCAGCTTTACGTCCGAGACGCCCGAAGGCGTCGCCGTCATCCTGACGCATGACATCGCCCCGCGGCTCATCGGCGAGGACGCCACGAACGTGACGAAAGTTCACGAGAACATGGAATACTTCATGCGCGGCAACCACATGGCGAAGTGCACCATCGACATGGCGGTGCATGACCTTCTCGGCAAAGCTGCCAACATGCCCGTGTACCGCGTCTTGGGCGGCGAGCTGTACGACTCGCTCCCCATCATGGGCGCTTTCGGCGGCGACACGCCTGAAGAGGCTGCCGCGAACGCGGTGATCGAGAAGAACAAAGGCTATCACTCGCTGATGTTCAAGGTCGGACGCAATCCTGTCAAGGACGCCGAGTGCTTCCTGGCTGTCCGCGACGCCGTCGGCAAGGGATATCCCATTGTGCTCGACGCGAACCAGGGCTGGGATCTTCCCTCCGCGAAGAAGTTCATCTCCATCGCGGCTGAGGGCGAGCCGGTTCTTTTTGAGCAGGCGCTTGTCGCCTCTGACATCGAAGGCATGGCTCAGCTGCGCCGGTACACGCACATTCCCGTCTCAGTGGACGAAAGCCTGACGGACTTCAAAGCCGCTCAGGAAGTCATCCGACTGGGCGCCGCTGACGTGTTCAGCGTCAAGGTCTGCAAGAACGGCGGCATTAAGGAAGCGCGCCGCATTATCGAGCTTGCTGCCAACCACAACATTCCCATTCTGTTCAACTCCATGCTTGAAGAGGGAATCACTCAGGCGGCGTCGCTGAACATCGCTCTGACGACGAGCAATCTCTACGAGTTCGGGCACGCTTACTTCTCGCCGCTGCGTCTCGACGCCGATATCACTGACTACACCAGTCTGATCCGCGACGGCAGAGTCTACGCGCCGACCGCTCCGGGACTTGGCGTCCAGCTGCTTGACGACGTCCTTGACCGCTACATCGTCGCCAAACACGTTGTAAAGTAAAGTCCGGTCATAAAAAGCGGGGAATCAGGAACAGCTTCGTGTGAAGCGTTCCCGATTCCCCGCTTTGTTTTTTGCGGTTATTCTTTTGGCGTCAGAATCATGAGTGCTTTGCATACGGCTCCGCCGTACGCCTGTCCGCCGTGGGACTGGCGTCCGTCGAGAAAAACGCAGTCGCCGGGCGATAGGATGTAGGACTTGTTCTGGTAGTGAAACTGCATCTGTCCTTCGAGGACGAAGAAGAACTCGTCGGAGTCATGGATAAAATGAGGCTCTTCGTTGGCTGTTTCCGGATCGTAGGTGATGATGTAGGCGCTCCAGAGTTTATTCGGCCAGCCGTCGCCCAGCATTTCGTACAGATAGCCGGCGCTGGTTGAGCGAGAGGACAAGGGTTTTTTGTCGTCTTTGCGGATGAGGAGAAATTCAGATTCTTTTTCGCCAATTAGCGACACGAGGGACATTTCAAGGCTCTTGGCGATGCGGGAATAGGTAGAAATCGGCGTGCTCACCTGTCCCAGCTCAATTTTTGAGAGCATGGCTTTGGAGATCCCGACGGTGTCAGCAAGAGTTTGCAGCGTAAGTTTCAAGCTCTGGCGGCGCTTGCGGATTCTTTTTCCGATGAGGACTTCAATGTCTTCCATAATAGCCTCCTGCGGTGGTGTCGTTTTTGTGTATTCTATCACATTTTGTCCCAGTTTGCGGCTTCTTTCTGACGCGTTAAAAAATCAGCGGAACGCCTTTTCTGAAAGAGGGCGTTCCGCTGATTTTGTTTTGTTTTGGTTAATCAATCGGCAGGTCCAGAGGGAGAATTCCCGTGTAGGAGAATCGAACTGATACTCGCTCGTCAGAGTTTCAGCCGCAGGGGTCGTTTTTTCTCCAGAGCTGAATCTGGCCGTTTCCCGCTTTCAGGACGACTTCTTCAAGGTTCGTCGGAAGAGGTTTGTCCGCCGGAACGTCCGCAACGGAGAACACGTTCAGAAACGACTCGAATGTCCCAAGAGGCCGCTGAAGTGTCCAGAGAAACGTGCCTTTTGCCAGCGTTCTGAATGCATCTGCCTCGCTGTCGTCGGGCAGGTTGTGGAGCCAGCCTTCAAAGTGGAGTTTCCAGATGGACTGATGCTCGTTGTACGCGGCGATTGACTGCGGCGTCAGTTCCCATGCACCGGCGCTTACTGCAGCGCACAGCGTCAGCAGGGCAGCGATGAGAAATGTTCTGAGTTTCATGGAGCAGTGCACCTCTTTATTCTACCGTGATGAAGGCGCGTCCGCCGAACGCAGCGCCGTGTGTGTCTCTGCCGCCAAGCCAGCAGTCGAACGTCCCTTTTGCCGTCTCAAGGCTCTTCCACAGAAGATCAGTCTTGACGATGCAGCTCCACCAGCCTTTTCCGTCGTACTGAAGCGTTCCGGTGACTGGGGCAGCCCAGCGCGTACGCGCGTTGGAAAATCCGAGACCGAAGAGAAGCGTGTCGGGCGCCGGCTGGGTTTTTCCGCTTAGATAGAACGCGACGACCATCTCGGAGCGGGGCGCGGCGGCTGAAAGGACGCGCGGCTCTGTGACGACAGGGACGGAGACAAGAAGTTCCTGCGCGCTGTTCAGGTCAGCAACCGCAGCGTTCAGCTCATCGTTGTCCCACTGCGCCAGAAGTTCTTTGGCTTCAGCTTCTTTCTTCTGTGCGAGGAGCGCAGCGGCGCGGGCTGAAATGTCGTGCTCACGGGCTGTCAGATGGTGCTCGCGGCTCCACAGGAAGCGCTTGTGTGTCTCGAAGTTCTCCTGATAGACCAGCTCAAAGAGGCTTTCGAAGTCGCGCATTGACTGCCACGCGTCGTCGCGCCATGCGGCGTACTCTGATTCGGGAAGAAGGTGGTTTGCCAGGGTCTTGGCAGGATCAGCCATCGGAGAAAGTCCGGCAGGAAGCTTTCCGCACAGGGGGTGCATGGGAATGTAGGGGAGCGTGCAGGGACGTCCGAACGCGGTCCACACGGTCGTCAGCAGCGGCTGAACGGCGAATGTGACGACCGTGCTTTCAACGGTCGTGCCGGTGCAGATTCTCCGCGTCGCCGTGTCGTGCGGCGCGCCGCCGGGGAACTGCGCTCTGTCCCACGGCGTGTCGAAAAGGGATCCCTCGTAATGGCTTCTGAGGGCGGCTTTCACGCGCTCGACGGGGATGACGCCGGCGGGCTTGACGGAGAATGGCAGGTTGTCACTCATGAGGAACTGTCCCGTCAGGATAACCAGACCGACGCGCTGGCGCAGAGTGTTGTACTCGCGCATGTAACTCTTTTCTGCCTGATACGCGCGGGCAAAGTTAAAAGCGCCGTCTTCCGGCTTGTACCAGCCTTTTTCTGCGGCGTAGGCAACAAGGTCTTTGGAGACGATGACGTTGGGATCGTCGGGATTGATCTCGCCCACGGTGTAGTGGTTGGGCATAAACGCTACTTCGTCGTCGGGAACGCGCACAGCGGCGTAATGTTTGCCGCTGACGACCTGAACCATCCAAGCCTCTTCTTTGTCGGCGATGGTGTATGTGCGTCCTGACGGCGCATAGCCCCAGCGCTCAATCATCTCGATGGCGATGTCGACGCCGGAACGGGCGGAAACGGCGCGCTCGGCGATGACGCGGCGCAGGTTGTACTCAATGCCGCCGTCGGTGAGGCGCGACGCGTCTTTTGTGTCCTGGCGCGAGCTGGCGCAGCTGTTGCTGACGACGAGGACGCCGTGTTCATTGAGCATGGCGTCGGCGTTCGACATGCCGCCTGACGCGCCTTTTACCTGACTCCAGTAGAACGCAGCGGTCTTGGAGACCTGAGGAATCGCGGCGCGGTCTTTTTCTGCGGGCAAAACAGCGCCGGCTTTGTGCTCTGCTGCCGGTACGTATCCGTGGCGCACTGTGAGGCGTCCGCCGTCGTCCTCATTGTGTCCGACGATGACGTATCCCGTGGGCGAAACTTTCTTGCCGATGATGATTGTGGAACAGGCAAAAGCCTGCGCGGCGGCAACGGCGCAGATGCACAGCGCCGCGGCGGTGATGCGAAGTTTTTTCATGTGACATATCTCCTTTTTTTAGAAATTATTCCTTCTGTATTCATTTATCAGAGCAGAGCGATTGAGCGCTGAAAAAAGCCGCCGGACGCGGAAAAAGCGTCCGGCGGCGTTGTTTTTGCAGGTTATTCTGCCGGAGGAACGAGGTCGTTGCCCTCAGATTTGGCGACGACTGTGGCGACGGCGGCGTCGCCGGTGATGTTGATTGACGTGCGGATCATGTCGAGGACGGCGTCGATACCGGCAATCATGGCAACGCCTTCAATCGGCAGACCAGCCTGAATGGTGACAAGCGAGAGCATGATGAGCCCTGCGCCGGGGACGCCGGCTGTTCCGATTGAAGCCAGCGTGGCGGTGACGAGGATGCTCATCTGAGCGCCCAGAGACAGAGGAATTCCGAAAGCCTGAGCGATGAACAGAGCGCAGACGCCCTGATACAGAGCGGTGCCGTCCATGTTGACCGTTGCGCCCAGAGGCAGGACGAACGAGTAGACTTTTTCAGAGACGCCCATCTTGCGGCAGCATTCCATCGTGACGGGCAGCGTGCCGGAGCTGGAGCGCGTGACGAACGCCGTGAGACTGGCTTCTTTAATGCCCTTGAAGAACCACATTGGGCTCTTGCCGACAAAAAGGGTGACCATGCCGGAGTAGACGACGACAGCGTGGATAATGCAGCCCAAGTAGACGGCGATGATGACTTTGAGGAACGGAAGCAGAACGGCAGCGCCGTACTTTGAAACCGTGACGGCGATCAGCGCGAAGACGCCGTAGGGGGCAAGGCGCATAACGCACTCGGTCATCTTGTACATAATTTCGGCGACGGACTCCATGAACGCGATGGCGGGCTTGCCTTTTTCTCCTGCCATGATGGCGGCAACGCCGAAGAAAAGGGCGAACACGATGATCTGAAGCATGTTGCCTTTGACGACGGCGTCAAAGAAGTTCTTGGGGAACATTCCGATAATAACCTGCGCGAGCGCCGGAGCCTCTTTGGCTTTTGTCGCGGTGGCAAGCGCCAAATCCATGCCCGCGCCGGGCTTGAAGATGTTGCCCATGGCAAGACCGATGGCAATGGCGATAGCCGTCGTGAAGAGATAGAGGGCAATTGTCTTGACGCCGATGCGTCCGAGCGCTTTCGGATCGCCGAGCGACGCGACGCCGACGACAAGGCTGGAAATGACCAGAGGCACGATCAGCATGCTCAGCAGAGCCATGAAGATCTTGCCGATCGGATCGACATATCCGACGACTGCCGGGTCAAAGAACTTGCCGAAAACAATACCCGCGATAAAACCGATACTGATCTTCCAAATCAGCGGAACGCCGCGTTTTTCAGACATTCAAATCCCTCCGAATAATTAAGTTAACTTGCCCAGAGGCAAGTAATACAGCGTTATATAAGTATATAACAAAACAAGTGATTGTCAATATTTTTGTAATACAGCGCCTGAAAAACGTATTTTCAGCGCATTTTTGGCAGTGCGTGTCCCTCCGGACTGAAAGCAGCGGCAATCTGTGATAAAATTACAAAGATATCTCATTTTGGGGAGAAAGGACGGCAGAGAAAAATGAAAAGATTCGGGGCATGGCTGCTGCTCTGTCTTGCGCTCATCGGCGCGCCGGCGAGGGCTGACGAACGGCCGTATGTCGTCCTTGCTCTTTCCGGCGGCGGCATAAAAGGATATGCTCACATCGGCGTGCTCGACGTTTTAGAGCGCCACGGCGTCGGCATCGCCGGCATCGTCGGCACGAGCATGGGGGCCGCGATTGGCGGCATGTACGCCAGCGGCTACAGGGCGAGCGAAATGGAAAAAATTGTCAAGGAAATCAACTTGGGCGAGCTCATTACGACGCAGAAGCGTCCTTTTTTCAGCGTCAGCGACAGAATGTACAAAGATGCCAGCATGATCCGTCCTGAAATATACACGGACAAACACGGCAAAACGGCAGGACCTCAGGGCATTTTTGCCGGAGTCGGAGTCCTTGACTGTTTTGCCCGCCATCTCTCGCACGTCGCTGAAACTGATTTTAATAAGCTTTCCATACCGTTTGCAGCGGTCGCGACAGATCTCGCGACCGGCGAAAAGGTCGTTATCCGGCGCGGATCGCTGGCGTCGGCAATCCGGGCGTCCATTTCGCTCCCCGGCATTTTTGACCCGTGGGAGCTTGACGGCAGACTCCTTGTCGACGGCGGGCTCGTGTCGAACATGCCTGTTGAAACGGCAAAAGAGCTGTTTCCGGGATATCCTGTCATCGCCGTCAACCTGACGAGCGCGCTTGCCGACCGAGAATCGATGGGCAGCTTTGTGGGCGTCATCTCCCAGTCAATCACGATTTTGACGATGCAGAACGTGAACCGCGAGGCGGAGCTTGCCGATCTGGTGATCAGCCCCGGCGTCAAGGAGTACCCCATACTCGGCGACACCGACGCTTCGGTCATCGTTCAGCAGGGTCGCGACGCGACGGAGGCGGTTCTGCCTCAGATAAAAGAAGTTCTCAAGCGGGCGCCGCGCCGCGACGCGGTGAAGAAAGACACACCGTCGCGCGAAGAGCCTCGGCTCGTCTCCGGCGTGAAAGTCCTTGGAGTTCCTGAAGAGATGGCGCGCGGCATGGAGCGCGAGCTGAACCGCTCGTGGCTGGGGCGTCCTCTTTCGGTCAAGGATGTGATTGAAGTGGCTGCTGACATCGCTCTGCGCGAGGACGTCCGCAACGTCGATTATGACTTTGTCGAGACGAAGCGCGGCGTCGTCGTGGAGCTGAAAATTCAGCGCTTTCCAGCGCACCGCTATTTCCTGAGCGGTCATGCCAGCACGTTCAGCGGCACAGGCTGGGCAACTGTGACGGCGAAGAGTTATGACTGGCTGAGGCCGGGCGATCTGCTTCAGAGCCGTTTTTACCTCGCGGACAACTGGGGGGCTGCCGCCGAATACTACTGGGGAATGGACAATCCTGACAACTCATGGAGTCTTGAACTGCTCGCCTCTCGCTATTCCCTTGAGCCGGCTCGCGGCAGGCTGAAATGGAACCGCTACGCGGCGACGCTGTCGCGGCGCGTTGTGACGGGCAGACGCTTCATGACTGAGGCAGGGCTGACGGCAGGAGCATTCCGGCAGGTTCACGGCGCGAAAGACGAGAATTATATCGCTCCGTATATCACGGCGACGTACAACATGATGAACGTCCCCGACGAGCAGACTGACGGCGCTATCGTCAGCTTCGGCATGATGTGGCCGACTGAGACTGAAGAAGTGTTCCTTCAGGCTGATCTGACGGCGCGCAAAAAACTGAGTAGCCGAATGATCGCCGAAGTTCAGGGCGGATTCCGCGAGGGAGATCTTTCAGAATCGCCCCTCTACGGCGCGTATCTCGGAGCGAAGCACGAGCTGTACAGCCTTGCAAATCACCCCATCGCCTCGGAGCGCTTTGTGTGGTGGCGCGCGAAAATGTCCTACTCAATGGCTGATTCGTTCATCGGCAGCCCTGTTGCGGAGCTTTTCGGCGGGCAGGGGTACGCGTGGAACCGCAACGGCGATAAAATTGACTCTCCTTGGGAAGTCGGCGTTGCCCTCTGCGCGCCGCGAAAGATCTTTGACGCCCGCGTCTACGCCGTGTATTCTGATAAGCGCGAATGGCGCTTTGGGCTGACGGTCGGCTCGCCCGACTGGGATGTTTTCCTGCCGTTCCCGTAAAATATCAGCTGCGGGGCGCGTTTTGCGCGTGTCTGTGCTACAATGTCATTGTTTTTTGCCCCTGCGCTGGCAGGGTGTCTGCACTTTTTACAGGGGACGAGGAATCCCCTCATTTACGGAGGGAAAAAAGTATGGCTCGCAATATTACGCCGAGAGAGCAGGATTATTCGCAGTGGTATCTTGACATCATCAAAGTTGCAGAACTTGCCGACTACGCGCCGGTGCGCGGCTGCATGGTCATCCGTCCGACGGGTTACGCCGTATGGGAAGTCATTCAGGCAAAGTTTGACAAAGCCTTTAAGGAAACCGGTCACGTCAACGCCTATTTCCCCGTCCTGATCCCGTCGTCGTTCCTTGCCAAAGAGGCGGAGCACGTCGAGGGATTTGCGCCGGAATGCGCTGTCGTCACCCATGCGGGCGGCGAAAAACTCGAAGAGCCTCTCGTCGTGCGTCCCACGTCAGAGACGGTCATCGGCTACATGTACAGCAAGTGGATTCAGTCGTGGCGCGATCTGCCC
>JAXEJY010000177.1:0-7558 GCA_034101315.1 Pyramidobacter sp. | reverse complement strand
GTTGACGATATATTTTCCCTTGTAGATGAGGCCTTTTTCATACAGGCGGCAGAACACGGCGCGGACCGCGCGGGAAAGCCCTTCATCCATCGTGAAGCGCTCGCGCTTCCAGTCGCATGAGTCGCCAAGGCGCTTCATCTGTCCGACGATGCGGTTGCGGTATTCTTCTTTCCACTGCCACGTTCTCTCGACAAAAGCTTCGCGGCCGAGATCGTGACGGCTCTTGCCCTCGGCGGCAAGGCGGCGCTCAACGACGTTCTGAGTGGCGATGCCGGCGTGATCCGTGCCGGGAAGCCACAGGACATTGTAGCCGCGCGCTCTCTTAAAGCGGCACAGGATGTCCTGGAACGTGTGATCGTAGGCATGCCCCATGTGCAGAGCGCCTGTGACGTTGGGCGGCGGCAGAACAATCGAGAACGCTTTTTTCTCGTGGTCAACTTTCGCGTCAAAAAGATTCTGATCCTGCCACCACTGATACCATTTTCCTTCAAGAGGCGCAGGGTCGTAGTTCTTGGATAAATTGGAATTTCTTGAGGGCATTGTTCTTTCCTCCTTGCATGCGTGCGCGAGATGCGTGTTTTTCCCAAAGCCTGTGTCCTGCGAATATTTTACTTCAAAATTCAGTTTATTTCATCTTGAATTTGCGAAAGATAGAGATCAATCTGCTCTTTCACCGCTTCAATCGTCTCCGGCTCGCTGACGGAGCATGCCGGCGGGATCGTCCACGAATACAGTCCCTGCTTCACGTACTCCATGACGAGGGGTTTTCTTTTCGTCCGGGCGATCTTATCGGCTTTTGTAAAGCACGTCAGAACGGGCATGTCGATGTCTTTCAGCCATTGCTGAAGTTCGCGGTCTTTTGCCAGAAGTCCGTGGCGGATATCCACCAGATGAACGACCAAAACAAGGCTTTCGCGCCTCGTGATGTAGCGCTCAATTAAGGACGCCCAGCCGCCTTTTTCGTCTTTGCTTCGCGCTGCATGTCCGAATCCGGGAAGGTCGACAAGCGTAAATGGGTGCGGCGCGGTCACGTCAAAAAAATTGACGCTGCGCGTTTTTCCGGGCGTCGCGCTGACGTGCGCTAATTTCTGCTGAATCAGTTTGTTAATAAGCGACGATTTTCCGACGTTGGAGCGGCCGGCTAAAGCGATTTCTGGCAAATTCACCGGAGGAAACTGCTGCGGCGTAAACGCCGTGCACTTCAATGCCGCGCGCCAGCTAGGCATTTTTCCCGTCCTCCGGAGCAAAGATGCGGCTGAAAACTTCTGACGCTTTGCGCACGTAGACAAACTGGACGTTTTCTTTGATCCACGGCTCAATGTCTTCGATGTCCGGAGCGTTTGCCGCCGGCACAAAGATCGTGCTGATTCCAGCGCGTTTTGCAGCGAGAATTTTTTCGCGCAGACCGCCAATCGGCAGGACGTCGCCCCGCAAGGACAGCTCCCCCGTCATTGCGTGTCCGGGCGCAAACAGAGCGCCGGAAAGCGCTGAGAACAGCGCGACCGCCATGGTGATGCCGGCGGAAGGGCCGTCCTTTGGGATAGCGCCTTCAGGAACGTGCAGATGAATGGACGTTTCGTCCCAGTTCGGCTCTTCTTTGTCCGTCAGTTGTGACCAGTGCGACCTCAAAAAGCCCATCGCAGTTTGCGCCGATTCTTTCATGACGCTCCCAAGGTTGCCCGTCAGAGCGACATCGCCCTTGCCGCGCATGGCGACAGCCTCAATAACGAGCACGTCGCCCCCAGCAGCCGTCCACGCCAGCCCGACTGAAACGCCCTTTTCCGGCTGAAGAGGAATGCGCACATCCGGACGATGAGGCGCTCCGAGCCACTGGGGAAGGTCTTTCGGCCCGACGGTGATTTTTTCAGCAACATCCCCGGCTTCTGTCTTCTCCAAAATGACGCGCGCTGCTTTGCGGAGGAGAGCCGAAAGTTTTCTGTCCAGCTCGCGGACTCCTGATTCGCGCGTGTAGTCGTCAATAACTGACTTGACCGCAGATGTCGAGATGGACACCTGGCGTTTTGTCAAACCTGTTTCCTTATAGATTCGAGGCAGAAGATGCTTCTGCGCGATGTGGAGTTTTTCCTCCGGAAGGTACCCGGGAAGCTCCAAAACTTCCATGCGGTCAAGAAGCGGCTTCGGAATGCTGTGCAGAACGTTCGCCGTCGTGATGAACAGCACGTCGCTCAAATCAAGAGGGACTTCGAGATAGTGGTCGGTGAAGTGAGCGTTCTGCTCCGGATCAAGCACTTCAAGCAGCGCCGACGCAGGATCGCCTCTGAAATCTGAGCCGATTTTATCAACTTCGTCCATCAGAAGAACAGGGTTGCAGCAGCCTGCCTGCTTCAGCTTCTGGACAATTCTGCCGGGAAGCGCGCCGATATACGTGCGGCGGTGTCCCCTGATCTCCGCTTCATCGCGCATTCCGCCGAGAGAAAACGACACAAACGGACGCCCCAGCGCCTGTGCGATTGACTGTCCCAGAGACGTCTTGCCGACGCCGGGAGGCCCTGCAAGGCACAGAATCTGCGCGCGGGCGCTCTTCCCTGCCATCTTTCTGACAGCCAGAAGCTCGATCAGGCGGTCTTTTACTTTTTCCAGACCGTAATGATTGGCGTCAAGCTTCTTTTGGACGGCTGCCATGTTCAGCCGTTCTTTGGCATGACGAAACCACGGGATGTCAAGAAGCCATTCCACGTATGTGCGCGACACCGTCAGCTCCGGCGACATGGGCGGCATCTTTGACATTCGCTTCAGCTCTGTTTCTATTTTCTCGCGGACAATGTCGGGCAAATCAGCATATTCTGCTCTCTCCCGCAGCTCTTCTGTCTCAGGAGATGCGTCAATTTCAAGCTCTTCCTGTATTACTTTCAGCTGTTCGCGCAGATAGTACTCTTTCTGGTTGTGATCCAGCTCGCTCTGAACTTTGTTGTGAATTTCGCGTCCTAAGCTCAGAAGATGCCACTCCGTCATGAGATACTTATAAAGAAGCTCAAGACGGCTCTGCGTGTTGAAGCACTCAAGGAGCGACTGTTTTTTTGACACTTCAATGAGCATGTGCGAGGCGACCATATCGGCGACCAAGCCGGCGTCTTTTGTCGACTTAACCGCCTCAGCCAATTCAGAAGGCAGGCGCGGATGGAGGTTGACATAGTCTTCAAATCCGCTGATCACTTGACGGCGCAGCGCCTCAATGCGCGGTGTATCCGTATAACCGGCTGAAACAGGAACGAGATCCGCCATAAGAACGGAATCTTTTTCAGCGTATTGACGGGAGCGTTTGCGCTCTTTGCCTTCAAGGAGCAGCTTGACCGAACCGCCGGGCATACGGATCATCTGAAGAAGAACGCAGACTGTGCCGACTTCATACAGATCGTCGCCGCGGGGCTCCTCGACCAACGGGTCTTTTTGAGCCGCCACGAATATCAGCCGTTCCTCTCCAACTGCCGCCATCTCAATTGCTTTTAACGACGACGGCCGCCCGACGAAAAGGGGGGCGAGGACGCCGGGAAAGATAACGGTATCTCTGGCTGGCAATACATACAGCATAAATCAGCAATCCTCCCCGACAGCCTCTACGCGCACAGCCGGAGCGCCCTGCGTAATGCACTCCGGAGTGATGACAATGCGAGCAAGTTTTTTCTCTGAAGACGGGACTTCGTACATCAAGTCGAGCATTAAATTTTCCATAATCGCGCGGAGACCGCGAGCGCCTGTTTTCCTGCTCCATGCTTTTTCAGCGATCGCGCGGACGGCTTCCGGTGTATAAACCAGCTCGACACCCTCCATCTCAAAATTCTTCTGATACTGACGGATCAATGAGTTTTTCGGCTCTGTCAGCACGCTGATGAGCGCGTCGACATCAAGGCTCTGAAGCGGCACAATTAAAGGCAGTCTGCCGACGAGTTCCGGAATGAAACCGAATGATACGAGGTCTTCCGGCTCAACCTGCCGGAGGAGATCATAACGATCCGCTTCCGTCTGCGCTCTGATGTCGCTGTCAAAACCGATCACTTTTTTATTGACTCTTCTGCCGACAATGTCTTCAAGCCCGTCAAACGCGCCGGCGCAGATAAACAGGATGTTGCTGGTGTTCACCTGAATGAACTCCTGCTGCGGGTGTTTGCGTCCGCCTTTGGGCGGGATGTTGGAGACAGTTCCTTCAAGAATTTTCAGAAGAGCCTGCTGGACGCCCTCGCCGGAGACATCGCGCGTAATCGACGTCGATTCCGACTTGCGGGCGATTTTGTCAATCTCATCAATGTAGATAATTCCGCGCTCTGCCGCTTTGACGTCATAATCTGCCGCCTGCACCAGCCGGACAAGGACATTTTCAACGTCTTCGCCGACGTATCCTGCCTCGGTCAGCGTCGTGGCGTCTGACATGGCAAAAGGAACGTTCAGCTTTTTCGCTAGGCTCTGCGCCAGAAGCGTCTTGCCGCAGCCCGTCGGCCCAAGGAGAAGCAGATTGCTCTTCTGCAGCTCAACTTCGCCGCCGCTAAAGCCGCTGGCAATTCTCTTATAGTGGTTGTACACCGCGACGGAGATCGCTTTTTTTGCGTAGTCCTGTCCGATGACGTACTCGTCAAGGTAATTTTTAATCTCCACAGGCTTAGGCGGATTGGCAAAAATTTCCTGCGCCTCTGCGTCCGTCGTCTGGGGCGAAAAATCTTCGCCCAAAAAGCCCTGTTCGTCTTTCAGGTATGAGTTGCAGACCCTCACACATGCACTGCAAATGTTAATCCCGTTGGGACCAGCGATCATCGTAACGCCATCTACAGAACTTCTGCCGCAGAAAGAACAGCGAACTTCTTTTCCGTTTTTATTATTCCCTCGTGCCATTCTTTTCATTCCTTCCAACGCCGGCTGATTCTGGGGTCATTCGCTTAGGCGCGTTTATCAATAACTTTATCAACAATTCCATAAGCAAGAGCTTCCTGAGCGGTCATGTAAAAATCGCGGTCAGTGTCCTTTTTGACTTTCGGCATTTTCTGTCCGGTATGCTTTACGAGAATGCCGTTGAGGAGTTCTTTTGTCTTGACAATTTCGCGCGCCTGAATTTCGATGTCGCTCGCCTGTCCCTGCGCGCCGCCGAGAGGCTGGTGAATCATAATGCGCGAATTGGGCAGGGCGATGCGCTTTCCGCGTGTTCCGGCGGACAGCAGAACAGCCGCCATGCTCGCCGCCATGCCGACGACAATCGTCGATATGTCGTTTTTGACAAACTGCATTGTGTCGTAAATGGCCAGACCAGCTGACACAGAACCGCCGGGAGAGTTGATGTAAATGCTAATATCCCGCTCTGGGCTTTCGCTCTCCAAAAACAGCAGCTGTGCGACAACGGCATTCGCCACCGCGTCGTCAATTGCGTCGCCGATAAAGATAATTCTGTCTTTCAGAAGACGCGAATAGATATCATAGGAACGCTCTCCCCTGCCTGTCTGTTCTATTACATACGGAATATACATGATAAGGAGGCTCCTTTCCTCTCTCTGATTTCATGCTCAGCTCTTCGCAAAGGAGCGAGCTGAACACTCAGTCACTAAAAACGTTGCTGCGGCAAAGTTAAGCCGCAGCAACGGGGGGTACACGGGTTATTCCTGAGCGGCGCCCTCGCCGGCGTCGACCGGTTTCGCAACCTCGGTGATTTTGACCTTTTCCATGATCATGTTGACCGTCTTGCGGTAGCGTGCGGATGAAATCATGCTCTGGAAGTCTTCAGGGTGCTTTTTCAGCATGTCTTTAATGCTGTCCGCCGAGATCTGATACGACTCCGCCATCTTGGCGATTTCAGCGTCAAGATCCTCTTTTTCAAGGCTCACGCCGAACTGCTTGCCGCAGGCGTCGACGACAAGATAGCCCAGCACGTCGCGGCGGGCGTCTCTTTCGAGATTCTCTTCAAGCTCTGCGATGTCGCGGCCGTTGGCCTTGTAGTACTCCTCCACCGTCATCTTTGTTCTCTGTTTGACGTTCTCCTCAAAGCGCTGGCGCAGATGGTCTTTCTGGCGCTTCACCATGCTTTCGGGAAGGTCGACCACTGTTGCCTCCGTGATTTTATTGAGCGCGTCGTTCTCCGCCGCGGTGCGGGCATCGGCTTTCAGACGCTCGTCAAGCGTCGCGCGGACGTGGGCGCGGAGCTCTTCTTCAGAATGAATTTCTGCATTGGGAGCGACTTTCTTGAAGAAGTCCTCGTTCATCTCCGGCATAACCGGTTCCTGAACTTCGATGACGTCAAACTCATAATAAGCTTTCTTGCCGGCGACTGTCTTGTCCTTATAGTCAGGAGCGATGGGCATGACAGCTTCTCTCTTCTGTCCGGCTTCAGCGCCCGTCAGGGCTTCGACGATTTCAGGACGCAGGGACATGCTGCTCAGCTCAAACGTCTCAATCTGGGGATCGTGCGACACGATGACCGTGCCGTCGTCGTCCTTCACAGAAAGCGTATACGCCGCGCGGACTGTGTCGCCGCGGGTGCAGGCACGGCTGACCGGAGCAAGAGTGGCAAATCTCTTCTTCATGTTGTCAACAGCTTCGTCAACCATGGCGTCAGTGACGTCAAACACGGGCAGTTCTGCCGTGATCTCGGAAAGGTCAGGAAGCGTCACTTCGGGCTCAACTTCGTAAACAAGAGTGAAGACGACGTCCTCGTTCTCTTTCAGCGTCTCAATGTCAAGCTGAGGCTCTGCAATCGGCGCAAGATCGTACTCTGTAACGACTTCCTGGAGGATAGACGGAATCATCTCCTCAAGAGCTTCTGCCATCAGCGCGGGCTTGCCGACGCGCATCTCAATGATATTGCGGGGGGCTTTGCCCTTGCGGAAGCCGGGAATGCTGATTTTCTTCGCGACGTCGCGATACGTCTTTTTGAGCTGCTCGGCAAAATCAGCCTTATCAACAGTTACCGTAATTGTTACAACATTTTTTTCTTGTGACTTGAGTTCAGATCTCACAAGAAGCACTCCTTTCGACAAACGGGTCATAAATGGTGGTGAAAAAACAAACTCGAATAAGTATATCACATGAAAGCCCAATATTCAGTTTTTTTTTCATATCATCGCGGAAGAAATGCGAAAGTTTTGTGCCGCTGCGCTCAAAATCATTCGTCAAAAACGAGAAAAGGATCGCTTCAGCCATCATCACCGCACGCGAAAGAGATAATCAGCGCTCTTCTTGCATTTCTATCCAGCAGTGTTAGAATCTGCTTATTATAATGAAGAATCACGCCAAAAGCTCAGACAGCAGGAACATCTGCGGCTCGCGCTGCGCGCTGTCCCAAAATCAGCTCGCAAGAGCTCTCAAATAATTCAACGGCACACACCACGGAGGTTTAGCTCATGAACGTTCTTCTCACCGGCGGCGCCGGATTTATCGGGTCGCATACCGCAGTAGAACTGCTCGCTCAAAAGCACAGCGTCGTCGTCGCCGACAACCTGTACAACAGCTCGCGCTCTGTCATTGACCGCATTGAGGCGATCTCCGGCGTTCAGGTTCCATTCTACGAGATCGACGTCACGCAGGGCGACGCGCTCAGGAAAGTCTTTGAGGAGCATGAGATTGA